>JAGWYL010000015.1 GCA_018969385.1 Patescibacteria group bacterium | reverse complement strand
CAACCTTGGAAGGGTCGCGTCATACCGGTAGACCACACCCGCTATTTCAACACTTCTTTTGTCACTGCGTTCGTCCAGCCTTTGATTCTTCTAGCAAATGCTGAGGCGTATTTTTTTCGGCCAAGTCCTCGCACGGAAAGGTGTGCAGTCCCGTACGGCAGTTTCCCTCTTTTGAACGCGCGTTTGTTCTTGCGTGTATCCACCTGAACCTTTCCGAATTGGCGCACTGGAATGGTAGTAGTCTTGGACCAGAATTGCAAACACTCTTTGGCATCCGAGTCTGGGTAAAGGTGCAGCGTCAGAAGAAATTGTGCAGTCTCTACACCGAGTGACTTGAACCAAACAATAGCCAACCGAATAACCTCTGGGTCGGCGTTGACCACACGAGTGACATCGCCCGTCTTACTTCCTTCCCCGAGATAGAGACCTAGTCCGAACATGAACAGATCTCGCTCCGAGACTCGCCCGACTTCTCCAGCGGCCGCGTTGTGGATCAGCCGGGTCGTTTCTTGCTTCAGCAATGTTTTGCGAGCGTTGGCTGCCGCTACGGCCTTCCCTATCCGGTCGACCGTTTCGGAATTCGGCGTATAAGGCACGTCAGATAACCAATCGCTTAGCGTGCTCTTCGAAATTCCTGTAACGCGGGAGATATGGGAATACGCGTAACCAGTCCGCCGCAGCTCGATGGCTGCGTCCCTTGCTCTTCGGTGTGCCATAAATCTTATTATCGCACAGTATAAATACGCGTGTTCGATTTTTCGCCCCTGCATCATGTCTGCGTGTCATCGGCGAAATCCGTGTCACCGACACGGATGTTTTTTCATTCATTTTGCCGTAGCATGGCCGCATGCGTTTCCCCGTCTTTCTCGGCATACTCGTGGCGCTTCTCGTCGCGATATCGCTTGCCGCGTTTACCGGTTCGACGAGTACCGTGACGCCGACGGCAAGTTCCACCGCGCTTTTCGAGGCGCTCCCCCAAACCCTCACGCTGACGCCCGCACCGGGAATGGATGCATCGACGACCATAGCGGCCACTTCGACGCAGCCGGAGAAGCCGAAAGCGGCGAAGCAGCCCGCGCCGGCGAAAGCGCCTGCGGTTACGAAGCCCGCAGTCGCCGGCGTAACGGCGGCGATTCCCCAACCCAGCCAGGCCGAGTTCGACGCGGCCGCATCCGCGCTGCGCGGCGCGCTCGTGAACATACTCTGCTCCTCGGACAGCACGGCGCTGCATGCGATTTCCGGCAGCGGAGTGTTCATCGACCCGAAGGGCATCATCCTCACGAACGCGCACATCGGACAGTACCTCCTCCTTGAAGACTATCCGCAGAAGGGAGGCACCGCCTGCGTCATACGCACGGGAAGCCCGGCTCGCACGGCATATGTCGCGAAGCCGATATACGTTTCGACCTCGTGGCTCGCGGACAATCCATCCACGCTCACGCAGATGGCGCCCACCGGCACCGGTGAGCACGATTTCGCGCTGCTCGCCGTTACCGCTTCCGCGACCGCCGCTCCTCTCCCGGACTCGTTTCCGTACATCCCGCTCTCGACTTCACATGCCTACACGGGTCTCCCCGTCGCCATAGGTTCGTATGCCGCGCAGTTCTTGAGCGCGAATGAGATACGGTCCTCACTCTCTCCCACGCTCGTGTTCGGTTCCGTCGAGGACATCTACACCTTCGCGACGAATACCATCGACCTCTTCTCGCTCGGCGGGACGGCGGCGGCGCAGGAAGGCTCTTCGGGCGGCGGCGTGGCGGACGCGAACGGGAACCTCGTCGGCACGATAACGACGAGCACCGTGACGGGGAATACCGCGGACCGCACGCTGCGCGCCATCACGACGGATTACATCGCACGCGACTATGCCGCACAGACGGGTTCTTCCCTCTCCGCGCTACTTGCCGAACCGACGACGACCGCCGTCGCGGATTTCGCGGCGAAGGTTCCCGCGCTCGAAGCGGCGCTCGTCTCTTCCATCACCGGTTCGTAGGCAATTTCTAACCCTTACGAGATATACCGATATATCGGTATATCTCGTCTCGGCAATTGACGATATCCATGGGCGCAAAAGCTCAAAGATACTCGACGAGTGCAGCGTGCAGCAACGCAAAATCAAAAACTGCGCAATCTCGGCTTCGGTCGGGCTCTTTTTGTCGGGGTGCGGAGAATCGAACTCCGTCATCATCCTCCCAATTTTATGACTGCAATCAAATACTGAGTCGGGGTGCGGAGAATCGAACTCCGTCATCATCCTCCCAAAGGATGCGTACTACCGGTATACGACACCCCGACTCAGTATTTGATTCCCCAATACGACGGCCCGTACAGCCGCATCCTAGCAGGTTTTAGAGAATCTGGGGCAGGTAACGGACACGTGCCATCCCGTCGCGCTCTCGCAACCACACGAGGCAGCCATCCACCTGCCACTCCCCTTCCCAGTCGATATTCGCCACATACCACTCCGCGGTTCGCGCCACCTTGCGTATCTTGTATTCATGCAGATTCGCGGAGGGGTCATACGCGTCCGCATCTCCGGTTATCGGCGACGGAAATCCCGGACATACGAGCGATTTCACTTCCACGATGTGGAGCGTTTCTCCTTCCGATGCCACGATGTCGAGCTCTCCGGTCTTCCTCGCAACGTTCCTGTCCACGATGCGAAACCCGTGCCTCTTCAGATACTCACAGGCCACCTCTTCGCCGAGAGCCCCTATCTCCTTCTTGCTTTTGGACGCGATGTTCACGGCTTTTAAAAATGTGGCGGAAATGCTTGGTATTTCAAGATTCATCATAAACTCTTCATGCGTGTCCTATGTCCTTTATCCCCATTGCGCACACCTTTATCCCCAGTCGGACATGCTTCCGGAATAACGCAAAAACGGCTTAGAGAAGCCGTTTTTGCGTTACATTTCTTGCCGGAGGGTCAAGTGCTGTATTCTGGTGCGGACACGGGGAATCGAACCCCGACCCCATCCTTGGCAAGGATGCGTTCTACCATTAAACTATGTCCGCGTCAAGTTCCACTCTCGGAACTGTCCGCTATATTCGCATAGTATTCCTGTTTCATCAATTCCTGCGGCAGCAGTTTGATCCATTCGAGCACCTTTGCCTTCAAGTAAGAGCTCGACACTGAAATTATGCAGACACCGAACGAAAGACGGCGGGTCTTGTGCTTGCCCTGTATAACCGTGCTTTTCATGAAGTTCCCAGCCGACAGTCCTGTCGCTTTCATCCAGTACGAGCGGCACAGCCAGTCATCCAAGTCCGGGTAAAGGAGTATGTGAGCCCGTATCTTCCGCTCGGGTATGTGGCAAGCATTTCGAAGGAAAAAGACGTATAGGCGAATCAGTTCCGGGTCGGAATTACTAAGAGCGACCTGCTGTTTGGTGAGCGTATCCCCCTCTCCGAAATAGAGCATGAGACCCGCAATGAATAGCGGATTGTATTTGAGCGCCTCGATCTCTTTGGCCGCCTCGGCTCTGGCATGCTCGTAGGCCTTGGCGAGATTAGCACCCCGAACCTTATCAAGCTCCACGAGCCTTGCCCTGCTCTCTTCCTGGTTCTTGAGAGTCAGCTCGCGCTTCACGCGGTCTGACCAGTCCACATCCTTGAACCACCCGGAAAGGGTACTTTTCGGAATCTTCAGTTCCTTGAGAATAGCGTTATAGCTCTTGCCCTGCCTGCGCATTTGTGTAGCATTTTCCTTATCATTTCGCATTATAGAACTATGGTAGCATGGGGGTTCGATTTTAAGAGAAGCTTCACGGGGAACCTGTGCACAAACGGGTGCCCCGGCCAGGATTCGAACCTAGAACAACTGCTTCGAAGGCAGCGATGATATCCATTTCACCACCGGGGCGCGGCAGTGACTTTGCACCGTTTGATATTACGCCACAAGCGGATATAAAGCGAAGGAGGGCGTGCTAGTATGCTTCGCATGAGCGAGCACTTCCCCATCCCGAAGGAAATCACCGCGGTGTCGAACGGGCTGCGCAGCGCCGGCTTCGAGGCCTACCTCGTCGGCGGATGCGTTCGGGACCTCCTTATCGGGCGCACCCCGAAGGATTGGGACATAACGACCAACGCCACTCCGGACGACATCCAGAAGATCTTCCCCGAATCTTTCTATGAGAATGAGTACGGCACCGTCGGCGTGAAAACCGAGTCAGGAGATCCGGCAACGGAAATCGTCGAGGTGACGCCGTACCGTACGGAATCAGGCTATTCCGACAAGCGCCGGCCGGACAAGGTAGAATTCGGAGTTTCTCTCGAAGAGGACCTGGCGCGACGCGACTTTACGATAAACGCCATAGCGCTCGACGAGTCTAAAGGACAGATTATCGACCCCTATGGAGGTCAAAAGGACATAAAGGACAAGATACTGCGTACCGTGGGTAACCCTGGCGAGCGTTTCGATGAGGACGCGCTTCGCATGATGCGCGCAGTCCGCCTCGTTGCGGAGCTTGATTTCGGGATAGACGGGGATACGGCGGCAGCCATAAAGGAAAATAGCAAGCATTTAGGCCACGTTTCACGTGAAAGGATACGGGATGAATTCACCAGGATTCTGAATTCAAGGAAGCCTATGGACGCGCTCATCCTTGCTCACCGGCTCGGGATACTTGAGTACATAGCTCCGGACCTTCTGCGAGGTATCGGTGTCGCGCAGAACCAGGCGCACTCATTCGATGTCTTTGAACACAATCTGCGCAGCATGCAGCACGCGGCAGATAAGGGATGGGATTTTGATATACGCCTCGCGGGTCTCTTCCACGATATATCTAAGCCGGAAACCCGAAGGTGGTCGGAGGAGAAGAAGGACTGGACGTTCCATGGCCATGACGTCGTTGGTTCACGTGTAACGAAAAAAGCCCTCTCAGACCTGCGCTTTTCACGTGAAACTATAGACAAGGTAAGCAAATTGGTGCGCTGGCACATGTTCTTCTCCGACCCTGAACTCGTCACGCTTTCCGCGGTGCGTAGGGTAATTACGAACGTAGGCACTGAAAACATTGGAGATTTGCTTAAGCTACGTATTTGCGACCGCATAGGTACCGGCCGCCCCAAGGAACAGCCGTTCCGCCTGCGCAAGTACATGGCTATGGTTGATCAGGCGCTTCGCGACCCGATTTCAGTAAGCATGCTCAAGACGGACGGGAACCGCGTCATGAGGCTGTTCCACGTGCAACCAGGGCCCAAGATAGGCTATCTTCTGCACGCCCTGCTTGAGGAGGTCTTGGACGACCCATCTAGGAATACGGAAGCTTACCTTGACGAACGCTCCGATGAACTTCTCAAGCTACCGGAGGATGACCTGAAGGCACTCGGAGAATCAGGCAAGCAGAAAAGAGAGGTGGCGGAGGATGAGGAAGTACGGAAAATAATGGAGAAACACCACGTTTGCTAGGATTTCATTGAGTATTTGAGCGTTCCACGGGAAACAAAAAAGCTGCCTGGAGATCTAGAAGGTGGGAGCCGCCACAAATTGGAGAAGGGGCTATGTGGCGTGGCGGTTCCGAGTTGTACACCTGCAAGAGACAGACAGCTTTTTATATTGTGCGCTGGCCTCGGCACCGAGCAGAACCCAATGTTTCCCGTGAAATAATATTCGGTTCTATTCGGTGCCGGGTTACACGTGAAATTACGGCGTCGGCCACTTAACTACCCGGGGGATCGCCCCCGTATCCGTTGCCTTGCCGACAGTCACGCTTCTTAGCGCCTGATGGGAAAGAACTCCATAAGTACAAAGCCTTGCGCCCTCTGCACATGATGATAGGTGCATCAAGGACATTAGTAAAGGACATGCATGTGGACAACATGTCCTTTAGAGCACTGGGCGGGCGAAGCTTTGGCGAGCCCGCCGAATCCTTGCTATGAGAGCTCGAGCGAGATAGGGCAGTGGTCGCTCCCCATGATTCCAGGATGGATGCCCGCGCCCTTGAGATGCTTGGCAAGCTTCTTGCTCGCGAAGATGTAGTCGATGCGCCATCCCACGTTCCTCTCACGCGCCTTCTGCCAGTGGCTCCACCATGTGTATTTCTCCGTCTCATCCGGGTAAAAATGGCGGAACGTGTCGATGAATCCTGCGGAAATGAGCTTGTCCACGCCTTCCCGCTCCTCCTTCGTATACCCGTGCGTGCCTTCGTTCTGTTTTGGATGAGCCAGGTCGATAGGGGAGTGTGCGACATTCAGATCCCCGCAAAAGACGACCGGTTTCTCGGCTTCGAGCCGCTTCATGTATTCGAGAAACGCCGGGTCCCAGTGCTTGTGCCGGAGCGTAAGCCGCGATAAATCATCTTTCGAATTCGGCGTATACACGGACACGACGTAAAGACTCCCCGTATCGACTGCTATGACGCGGCCCTCTTCGCTCGGATTGCCGTACCCGTCGCCATCGATTCCGTACTTCTTCACCAGGTCCTCGGGGAACCCGAACAGGACGTTCTTCGGCGTCTCCTTCGTGAATATGGCCGTACCGCTGTAGCCTTTCTTGCCCTTGGATGACTCCCAGAATTCCTCGTAATCGGGAAGGTCGATGGGGGACTGGTGCTGTTCCGCTTTCGTCTCCTGCAGGCACAGCACGTCCGGCGCGAGGCTCTTCAGCATGGGCATGAACTCGCCCTTCTTGTGGACCGCCCGTATGCCGTTCACGTTCCAGGAGACGATGCGCATGGCGTCATTTTACGCTATCCCATTGCATTTCCCATATGCTGCGGAACGTTCTTGCGAGTGATTCGCTTTCCACGATGAGACCGATACGGTCATCCCCGGAAAATAGGGCGATCTTGTCGTTATAAATCATCACCTCGTTCTCGAGCGGATACTTACGAGCGGGGAACAGCTTTACTTCACGCAACACGCTCGGCCCTGCCTCCAATTCCCTGCGTCCATACTCATCGTCAGGCGCGAATCCTCGCACGCGAATACCTCGTCGCATCCTCTCTTGGTGACGACCATCGCTCTCCAAGTGTCCTATACAGAACATGGACGAGCCATGGGAGAGATGTATGAAAGGAGGCAAGCAGAGAAAAAGGCACGAGAAGCTAAGAAGTAAGGGGAGCAGCGGGGCCGCCGACTTAAGTTCGGCGGCTCTTCGTATTCATTTGCTCCGTGAGTGGAATTTGCGGTGCACCCGACACACGCGGACGTGTGAACGGGCATGCCTCGCTTCATTTGGAGCGTGAGTGGTATTTCCTGTGGACCTCTCGTAAGTGGGCATCCGTCACGTGGGTATAAATCTGCGTGGTGTTGATGGACGCGTGCCCCAAGAGCTGCTGGACACTCCGGATGTCCGCGCCGTTGCCGAGGAGGTCGGTGGCGAAAGAATGCCTAAGCACGTGCGGCGTGACTTTCTTCGTGATGCCGGCTTTCGCCGCATACCGCTTTATGATGCGTTCGACCGAGCGCGGCGAAAGGCGCTCGCCGCGCTCGCGGCCTTTCGCGATATTCACGAAGAGCGCTTCGCCCATGTCCTTGCGCGCCTTCATGTATGCGGCAACCGACGTTTTCGCGGCCGGGGTGAGGAAGACGACGCGCACCTTGTCTCCCTTCCCGCGTACGGAGAAGGAATCCTGCGTGAGGTCTAGGTCCGAATCGAGCGCGCAGAGTTCCGAAACGCGAAGTCCCGTGGAAAAGAGCAGCTCGAACATCGCCTTGTCGCGCAGGCTCTTCTCGTCGGCGCCGTCCGCGGCTTTCATGAGCCGTTCGAGTTCCGCAGGCGTGATGAGGTCGAGCTCGCGGTCCGGCAGTTTCGCGAGCTCTATGCGCTCAGGGGAGATGCCTTCGATGCCGCGCTTGCGAAGGAACTTGAGGAAGGCACGGAGCGCGATCATGTAGTAATTCTGCGTCCGGCGCTTCATCGAGCCGGTGCCGATGCCGGGCTGGCGGTTGAGCCAGAGGCGGAACTCCCGGATATTCTGTTCCGTGATGTCCGTGACGCCGCGTATCTTCATCTGAACGAAGTAGCGCGTAAGGTAGCGGTCGTAGTTTTCCACCGTTTTCACGGCTCGGCCGCGCTCAATCTCTATATATTCGAGGAATTGCCGCTTCGCGTCTTCCGCTTGCATGGGAGAAGTGTAGCACCTTAGATGGTCGCAAAACGTACGAGTGCAATACAACATGCGCAGGATATTGCAAGTGATGCGCGCATGAGATATCATGCAGGGGTGCGACCAAGCTGGGAGGCCAGATATGAACATTGCAGATTTTGCTCCGGATGCGGGACGCTTCGCCATCCTCCGCCTCGAGTACCGGGACGGGGAGGTGCGGCACATCTTCCCGCAGGGTGACGAAGGGAATGCCGCGGAAGCGCTGCGCCGCGCGGCAAGCCTCGGTGGGAACCACATCGTCATCGATCACACCGGGTCCCGGGTTGCCGGGGCCACTTCCGTGCATTGACCGGGGAAGCACCCGTCTGTTAAGGGGCCGCCATCTTTGGCGGCCCCGAACTGTTCCTCCCATGGAACTATGCATGAAGGAGCATGCAGGCAGCACGCTCATAAGGAAGCGCTTGCAATGAAAGTCAAGATGTGGTAGAGTCCCGCTATCCATGCTTACTACCAAGAAAAAGGCGGCGGTCGCTAAGAATGCCGGTCGGCACGATACGGACACCGGTTCCCCCGAGGTCCAGGTGGCGCTTTTGAGTACGCAGATAGACCAGCTCACGAAACACCTCAAGAAGAATGCCAAGGATTTCCATTCCCGCCGCGGCCTCTTGCAGATGGTGGCCAACCGGCGCACGCACCTGCGCTACCTTGAGACGCACGACAAGCGCCGCTACAACGCGCTCGTGAAGAAGCTGGGCCTCAAGAAATAGCCGGGCAGCCGACAGCTTGCGGCTTCCTTGTAGTGGTAAGATGGAGCTTGCGGCGCGCGCCGCCGCATTTTAATAGAACATCTCGGTTGCATCCTCTCCTGCTGTCAGCTGTAAGCTGCAACCTGTAAGCTATTTATTTATATGGCTGTTATCAAACACCCCGCCCAGCGTGTCGGCGTTTTCATTGACACGCAGAATCTCTATCACAGCGCGAAACACCTTTATAAGGCGCGTGTAAACTTCGGCAAAGTCCTCGAGGAAGCGGTCGGCGGCCGCGTGCTCGTGCGCGCCATCGCCTACGTGATTTCGACCGAGTCCGGCGATGAATCGGCATTCTTCGACGCGCTCACCAAGATAGGCATCGAGACGAAGGTCAAAGGCCTCCAGATATTCGCGGACGGCGCGAAGAAGGCGGACTGGGACGTCGGGCTCGCCATCGACGCGGTGAAGCTCGCGCCGAAGCTCGACACGGTCATCATCGCCTCCGGAGACGGCGACTTCGTCCCGCTCATCCAATACCTCGACATGAACGAAGGATGCCAGGTGGAGGTCATATCCTTCGGCAAATCTTCGTCGGCGAAGCTCAAGGAGGCCGCGCATGCGTTCACCGACATGTGCGAGAATCCTCGGAAGTTCACCATCGCCGTCCGCTGAAGCCGGCACGCCGTGCCTCAAGACGCCGCGCGACTTATGCGCGGCGTCTGTCTTAGTGCAAACGCGCGAGACGGTTATAATCAGGGATGACGATGAGCGACCAAGACACGGACATGCCGGAAGCGAAGGCGGCGGAAGGAGCGGACCCGGAGCCGTTCATCCGCACGTACGCGAAAGACTTCGCCGCGCTAAGCGGCGGCAAAGCCGCGACCATACCAAAACGCGAGGAGCCGCGGACATTCGCGCCGAAAGCGAGCGCGCCTCAACAAATCGAAGAGGCGCCGGTTCCGACGACCGCCCCGTCAACTCCTCCGGAAGCGGAACGCGAAGCGATTCTCGCGCGATTGCGCGCGCTTGAGCGGCCGCACCCCGTAGAAACCGCCCCGCCCGTTCCGGAAATGGGACCGGTGTCCGCACCGGCGGCGGCGCTGGAGATCGAAGCCGCCCCGCTGATTCCTGCGATGCCTATGGTTTCCAAGGAACCCGCGCCGGCGCCTGAAACCGACGAACCTTCGCCGATGCACACCTACAAGAGCGACTTCGTCGACAAGACGAAGGATGTCTCGGCATCGAAGTTCTCCCTCGTCGCGGCGGAACAGGACGCGCGCGGCACCGCGTCCGCGAAAAAGGGCTCGTTCTTCCGGAGCGTGCTCTTCGCGCTTGGCGGTCTCGTGCTCCTTGCGGGCGGCGGAGCGATAGCGTATTTCGCATTCGTGAAATCTACGGCGCCGAACACCGTCCCGATAGCGCCCGTGGCGCCGTCGCTCGTGTTCGTCGACGAGCGCGCGCAGCTTTCCAGAAGCGGCGCGAACCTCATGGCCGCGCTCGCGGCGGATGCCGCGAAGCCGCTTCCCGAAGGCTCCGTGCGTCTCGAATATGTCATGCAGTCCGTGCCGGGTCCGCTCGGCACGACGACGGAACCGGCGCCGGGCGGCGTCCTCATAAGCCAGCTCGGCCTTCCGGCTCCCGGACTCCTGCTGCGCAACATCGACCCTTCGAGCACCGTCGGCGCCGTTACCGCGAACGGAGAGACGCGCATCTTCTTCATACTTCGCGCGATCTCCTATGAACGTACGTTCGCCGGCATGCTGCAGTGGGAAGGAACCATCATGCAGGATCTCGCTCCGCTCTATCCGCCGTATCCGGCAAGCGCGCAAGGCGTCACGCCAACTTCATCGACCACGCCTATAAGCGCCTCAAGCACGCCGAAGACGGCCACGACGACGCCTCCTAACGCCGCTTCATCGATGCAGACGCCGGGATTCCGCGACGAAGTCATCGGCAATTACAACGTACGCGCCTACAAGGACGCCGCGGGACGGACGCTGCTTTTGTACGGGTATCGCGACCAGTCGACGCTCATCATCGCCCGCGACGAGGCCGCATTCACGACGCTTGCCGCGCGTCTCACGGCGACCAAGACGCAGTAGGGAAGAGAATCGCGCCCGTTCCGGCTCTATGCTAGGATTGCGGGCATGATTAAGGACACTCTACCGTTCCGAATCCGGCTTGAGGAAGAGAAGGCGCGGCTTGAGAACGAGCTTGCGAGCGTAGGCCGCAAGAATCCCTCGAATCCGAACGACTGGGAACCGGTTCCGCAGGATACCGAGCTCGAGTCCGACCCCTCCGATGTCGCGGACCAGATAACGGGCTACGAGGATAACACCGCGATACTGAAGGATTTGGAAATCCGCTACAACCTGGTCCTCGATGCGCTTGCGCGTATCGAAAAGGGTACGTACGGCATATGCCGCGTGGACGGGAAGGGGATAGAGAAGGCGCGGCTCGAAGCGGACCCGGCGGCAACTACCTGCAAGGAGCATCTGAATACGGCGGCATGATTACCGTTTCCGAACTCACCTCGGTAACCGAAGACGCCATTCGCGAACTCGACGTGCTCGCGAAAGAACTTCGCGGGGAAGCGGGGAACGAGACTCCAGCGACGAAAGAAGATGTCGAGCGCATCGTGGGCGACCCGAGCGTCATCCTCATGACGGTGCAGGATGCCGGACGCATCATCGGCATGGGCGCGCTCTATGTGCATCAGAAAGTGGGGAAGCGGGTTGCGGAGGTTGAAGACGTGGTCGTGTCCGGAGACTATCGCGGCCAGGGACTCGGCGAGAAGCTCATGCGCGCCATACTGGAAAAGGCGCGCGCAAACGGCATCCGTTCCGTTTCGCTCACCTCGCGGCCCTCTCGCGTCGCCGCGCACAAGCTGTACGAGAAGCTCGGCTTCGAAAAGCGCGAAACGGACGTGTTCCGCCTGAAGTTGTAGTAAGCGGTATGCCGCGCGTAAAGCTCACCGAATACGAAGCGAAACGACTCATCATCGGCGACGCGTATCGCGGCGTCTCTTTGCGCGCGGATGCGAAGACGAAGATTCCCGCAGGGAAGTACGTAGTGAAGGTGGACGAGGGCGTGAAGCGCCGCATGAAGCAGGGACTCGTCGCGCTCAATGTCGCGCCGGCTGACATCGGGAAGACGACCGCGCCGTGGAAGAAGAAGGGCTGGACGCGATTCATCGCGGAACCGATGGTGCCGCATGAAGAGAAAGACGAACGGTACCTCTCGCTCGAACGCGTGCGCGAGGGACTCCGCATGCTCTACGCGCGCGAAGGCGGCATAGAGATAGAGACGCACCCGGAGAAGGTGGAGAGGTTTTCGATTGCGAACTCCGCCGATATCGCGCGCATCGCGAAGACGACCGGACTTCCCGAACCGTTCCTCGCGCATCTCGTGGAAATCTTCGATAAGGATTTCTTTTCCTTCCTTGAAATCAACCCGCTCATCGTGAACGGGGAGCGCGCGACGCCTCTCGACGCCGCCGTGCTCGTCGATAGCGCGGGCGCATACTTCGCGCGCGGCGCGTGGAGCGAGGATGACATAGTCGGCGGGAAGGCGAAGCACGCGGCGGAGGAGCGCGTCGCAGCGCTTCAAGCGACGACTCCCGCATCCCTGAAGCTCTCCGTCGTGAATCCGGACGGCTCGCTGTTCTTCCTCCTTTCGGGCGGCGGCGGCTCCATCGTCATCGCGGACGAAGCGGAGCTCGCCGGCGTGGGGAGCGAGCTCGGCAATTACGGCGAATACAGCGGCGGACCGACGCGCGAAGAGACGTACCTCTACGCGAAGGAAGTGCTCGGCCTCATGCTCGCTTCGAAAGCGAAGAAGAAGGCGCTCGTCATCGCGGGCGGCGTCGCTAATTTCACGGATATCAAATCCACCTTCGCCGGCATCATCGACGCGCTTTCCGAAAAGGCGGATGCGCTCCGGAAGGCGAACGTAAAGGTATTCGTGCGCCGCGGAGGCCCGAACGAGCGTGAAGGGCTCGCGCACATGAAGGAGTTCCTCGAGCGCGAGAAGCTGCTCGGCTCCATCGCGGGCTCCGAAGCCGTCATCACGGAGGCAGTCGATGAGGCGATTGATTTCGTAAAATCAGCTGCGGTATGAACTCTCTCTTAGAACGGAATGAGGCGTCGCGGAAGATCGGGCTTCGCAGCGTAGCGCATTCGCGAGTCTTCGAGCGAATGCCTTTCGCATTCCGATGCGAAAGCAAAGCACGGCCCGCCGAGTCCCTCGAGGCGGTTTGGCGGAGCGCGCCGACCCGCTGGGGCGGCGACGCGTACCGCATTTTCTGCGATGCCGAACGGAAACTATGACAATTCTTGAACGCATCCGCAACGGCGAAGACGGCATCCTCGTCATCGGGAATCACGCGAAAATCGTGCAGTCCATCCTCGACTTCGACTACCTCTCCGGGAAGGAAAGGCCAAGCGTCGTCGGCATCATCGCGGGCAACCGGAGAGCGCAGAAGTTCTTCTGGGGAAGGGAGGAATTCCTCCTGCCGTGCTTCGCGAAGCCTGCGCTGCTTCCCGTGGAACTCGCTTCGCGCGTACGTTTCATGCTCAACCTGCAGTCCGGACGCCGCGCGTTCGAGACCGCCGTATCCTTCTTCGAGACCTTTCCGAAAGCGCTCGGCGGGCACCTCTTCGCGGAGAACGTCCCCGAGAGGCATGCGACGGAGCTCATCAAGCGGTACGGCGGGACGAAGCTCATCGCCGGTCCCTCGGGCGTCGGCCTCCTGGTACCGAAGTTCCTCAAGCTCGGCGCAATCGGCGGCATAGACGCCGTGCAGATTTCCGAAGGACGACTCACGGGCGCGGGATCCGTGGCGGTGGTCTCCACGTCGGGCGGCATGACGAACGAACTTATCCACGGAGTTGCACGCGCGGGCAAGGAACTCTCTTTCGCGATTTCCATCGGCGGCGACCGCTTCCCGATAGCGTCGCTCACCGACGTTCTCACCCTTGCGCAAGAAGACCCCGCGACAAAAGCGCTCGTCTACTTCGGCGAACTCGGCGGGGAAGACGAGTACGAGATTGCCGCTATGATGAAAGAGAAGAAATTCACGAAGCCCCTGGTCGCGTATATCGCGGGCGTCATCGACGAAGCGTTCGACGAGCACATGCAGTTCGGCCATGCGAAAGCCTTGGTCGCGCGCCAGGATGAAAGCGCGCGCGCAAAGCGTTCCGCTTTGCGCGAAGCGGGCGCCGAGGCGCCGGACACGTTCCCGGAATTCCTCCGCGCATTCACGAACCTGCCGGGCAAAGAGAAACGTGATACAACCATATCCATAGAACCGCTTATGAACCGAGAAAAAAGCATCCTTTCGACGCGGGAGATCATAGACCTCGAACACGCGCCGACGTTCATTCGGGGGAAGAAGCTCGCACCTGCGGGCGCGGGCGCATTCGTGCGCGCCACGCTCGCGGCGCTTCTCGGAAAGGAACCGAGGTCGCCGGTCACCTCCGCGTTCACGGAGGCGCTCTTCACGCTCTCGCTCGACCATGGCGGCGCGGTTTCCGGCGCGGTGAATACCATGATTACCGCGCGCGCGGGGAAGGACCTCGTGTCGTCGCTCGCCGCGGGCCTCCTCACCATCGGTCCGCGTTTCGGCGGCGCGGTGAACGACGCGGCGAAGGCATGGCAGAAGGGCGTTTCGGAAGGGAAGCCGGCAAGCGAATTCGTGGAGAGCGAGACGAAGGGCGGCAAGCTCATCCTCGGCATCGGACATCTCAAGTACCGCGTCGGCCTGGACGACCCGCGCGTCAAAGCGCTCTCCGAGTTCGCATCGCTCCTCAAGAAGCATCCGCACTACGACTTCGCGCGCAGCGTGGAAAAGGTGACCACCGCTAAGAACGGCAACCTCATCCTGAACGTGGACGGCACCATCGCCGCCCTGATGCTCGACATCCTTTCCGAATGCGAAGGATATTCCGAAGCGGAACTTGCCGAACTCGCGGACGCGGAATTCTTTAACGCGCTCTTCGTCATACCGCGCTCGGTGGGCTTCATCGCGCATTTCATGGAGCAGAAGAGGAATGACGAAGGCCTCTTCCGCCTTCCGGAGAATCTGCTTTTCGTACGCAAGGACAAGAAGAAGGACCGGTAACCGTCTCAATGACGGCATAAAATCCCTTAATGCAATAAAGTTGCATTAAGGGATTTTGACTCGCGCGTTGCAGAGGGAGCTGAGAAAGGAAAAGACGGGCAGCCGAAGCTGCCCGTCAGTCTGGTGCTCGCGGCCGCATGCTCAGCCGTCGAGGTACATCTCCCACTCGCCCCTCCAGTTCCGGAACACGATAACCGGCTGTCCGCGGTAGCTCGAGTAGATGAACTCGGGCGTACCGTCGAACCGGAGCAGGTCTCCCTGACGCTCGCTTGCGAAGCTTGCGAGCGGCAGGTGAGTGTCATCGATGGCCCATACGCGATGCTCGCATGCGGACGCATCGAGCCAGAAGCGATTCCGCTCGAGCGGAACGCTCGCCTTGCCGCCGCGCGGAACGATGACATACTCCGGCCACGCCACGTGCGAGAGCGTGCGATAGAGCGGCTTCAACACTTCGACGCCCCGATAGACCGACGTACGGAACCGTTTCGCGCCGAGAGTCCACGGAAGTCCGTGTAAGAGGTAGTACGCTTTCACGCGATGCCGCTCGAGCTTCGTGAGAAGCTCGCAAAGCACTCCGGTGTCGTCATTCACGCCTGCGAGCAACGGTATCTGTGCGAGCTTCATGAGCGAGCCGTAGCCTCCTTCATCGAACTTCGTGAGCGCGGATACGAACTCATCCGTAATCTGTCGCGGATGCACGATGTGCACGCCGAGCTCGGTGACCTCGTATCGCTTCATGATGCGGACGAGCTTGTCCGTTATCCGCATCGGGCAGTGCATGAACACCGCCGAATTGATGCGGATGGTCTCGATGCTCGGAATGGACCGCAGGTCCCGTAGCCGCGCTTCGAGAACCTCATCCGGAGCGAGAAGCGGGTCGCCTCCGCTAAAGATGAACTCGCGGATTTCGGAGTGGGCGCGCAAGTATTCCATTCCTGCTTCCCAATCCGACTTCTGGGGTTTCTTCGGATCCGCCTTGTCCACCACTCGGTGCGCCTCGAAGCAGTACGAACAGATAGACATGCATCCGCTCGCCCGGTAGAGAAGCCGGTCAGCGTACTTCAGTTGGAACGCAGGCCTGCCCTCGACGACGAAGTCGCTCGGCAATTCCCAGTTCATACGCTCCGGACTGTATGCGCCGGGGCCTTCCGAAAGTAACGTATCCGGTTCCGGGAAGAAGATGCTCGCGAGCGGATTGCCGCCTGTCGGATTGCCCGCCTCGTCGAGGTCGAGCGTAGTGAGCAGATACGGCGTCAGCTGGAAGCGGTAGCCTTTCGCATATGCGTCGAGCGCTCTCTTACGCTCGACGGGCATGGCGGGGAAGGCTTTCGCGATCTGCCCGGGAGTGCGTAGCGACTCGGCAAGCTGCGAACGATAATCCTGCCAATGTACAAGGTTTTTCATGTGTCTTACCCTCCTTCTGTACGTTCGTGGGTATTATGAATACTGTCATAATCCTTGCAAATTAACATTAATTATGTCACTATGTTCGCATGCATGAGGAGGCGAAGGAGATGCTCAAGAAACTCGGCCTCAAGGAGGCGGACGTGGAGGTGTATCTGGCCTGCCTCGCGAATAAGCAGGGCTTGTTCGTTGCGGAAATAGCGAAAAAGACGCGGATAAAGCGCAGCACGGTGAACCTTATCCTTGAGCGCCTCTCGGGAAAGGGATTCGTCACCCACCACCTTGAAGGCGCGCGGAAGCTTTACGCCGCCGAGCCGCCGGAGGCGCTCCTGTTCGACTTCGAAGAGTACGTGAAGGATTTGCGCGCGCTCATTCCCATCCTGCGCATCGCGAGCGGGGGAGACAAGCACACTAAGATCCGCTTCTTCGAAGGCAAGGACGGTGTCGACAAGATATATGCGGACCAGCTGCTTTCGCTCAAGATGAGTCGCGATCCGAAACGCGAGTTGCTCGCGATATCCTCCGGGGAAGACGTCTTTCAGATCGTGCCGAGGCATGAACGCGCGTTCATCGACAAGCGCGTGAAGGAGCGCATACCCATCCGCTGGATAGCGCCGGAAGGGAAAGTTTCGCGCGAACTTAACAAGACATCCGCGAAAGAGTACCGGAAGATGCGATTCTTCGACGGCAAGAGGTACCAGTTCCACGTGGAGATAGACGTGTACGCGGACAAAGTGTCGCTCATAAACCTGCGCAAGGACTGGGGCGGCATCGTCATCGAGAACAAAGAGCTCGCGCTTTCCATGCGCTCGCTTTTCAACCTCATCTGGGACTCCTTGTCTGCCGCATAGCGTATAGTTACGGAGGTGGAAGAGCTTGCAACTCCTAAGCGGAAGAAGAAGGCCGACCTGAAAGCGGGATACGCGAAGACGCTCGCGGCGCAGCCCATCGGCGCGTCCGCGGAACTCGTTTCCGTCGAAGCGGACCTCACGCGCGGCCTGCACGCATTCTCCGTCGTCGGACTCGCGGACAAGGCGGTGGAAGAAGCGCGCGACCGCATAGCTGCGGCAATCCGCCACAGCGGATTCAAATCGCCGAAGCGGGAGAACAAGCGCATCGTGCTTTCGCTCTCTCCCGCGGACTTGAAGAAAGAGGGTTCGCATTTCGACCTCGCGCTCGCCGTGTGCTACCTCACTGCCGCCGGCGACGTGCCTGCGCCGAAAGAGGAGCCGCTTTACATAGGCGAACTGGGGCTCGACGGAACGCTCCGGAGCGTGCGCGGCGTATTGCCGCAGGTGCTCGCCGCGAAACGCGCTGGGGCTCCTCTCGTCATCGTTCCTTCGGGAAACGCGCGGGAGGCCGCGCTCGCGGGCGGCATCACAGTGTTTTCGGCAGAGACTCTCGCGGACGTCATCGCGCACCTGAAAGGCGAGAAGAAGCTCGAAGCCGTCATGAGAGAAAGGGTCAAGGCCGTGCCGCCGCCCGCGACCGACCTTAAGGACGTGAAGGGGCAGGAGAGCGCGAAGCGCGCGCTTGAGATTGCGGCCGCAGGCCGCCACAACATCGTCTTTTACGGACCGCCCGGCACGGGGAAGACCATGCTCGCTCGCGCATTGCCCGGCATCCTCCCGCAATTGACCGACGACGAGATGCTTGAAGTCACGGCGATTCATTCCACCGCCGGCACCTTGCCTGAAGGCGATGCGGCGTACTGGCCGCCGTTTCGCGCACCGCACCATTCCATTTCGCACGTGGCGATGGTGGGCGGCGGCGCGTTCCCGAAGGCGGGCGAGGTCACGCTCGCGCACAATGGCGTACTCTTTCTCGACGAGTTCGTCGAGTTCGATTCGCGAGCGCTCGAAGCGCTGCGCCAGCCGCTTGAGGATAAGGTCGTCACGGTTTCCAGAGCTAAAGCGACGATCACCTTTCCGGCTGACTGCATGATTGTCGCGGCATTGAATCCTGCGGATACGCTTGCGGTTGACGCGGATGTCGCCGTGCGCGCGGCGCGCAAACAAGCGCGGAAGATTTCGCGTCCCATCGTGGATCGGCTCGACCTTTGGATAGAAGTACCGCATGTACCGCACGAGACTTTGGCGAAGCTTGCGAGCGGCGAATCGTCGGATATTGTTCGCGGCCGCGTCGCCAAAGCGCGTGAGCGCGCGGCAAAACGCATGAAGAAGGCGGGCACGGTAAACGCGCGACTTACGTCGCGCGAGCTCGAAGAGAAGAGCGGCTTCACGAAGGACGCGAATGTAGCACTCCTCTCCGCCGCGACGAAGCTCGACCTTTCGCCACGCTCGTACCACCGCGTCATGCGCGTCGCCCGCACCATCGCGGATCTCTCCGCATCAGATTCCGTCCTCCCCGCGCATATCTTCGAAGCCCTCAACTACCGCCCGCGCGGACTCTTCGGGTTTGAATAGCTATAGTAACCGCATTGACGATGTAGGTTACTATATGTTAACCTATCTGTACTTCGAGTTAACAAGGCGACATGAACGACAAAGGCGCGAAAACTATATACATTTCCACCACGGAACTCGCAAAGATGCTCGGCATCAGCCGCGTTGCCGTCTTCAAGAAGATAAAGAAAGGCGAGATACCGGCAGAGAAGATAGGCCGCAACTACGCGATTGCCATGGAGTACGTTCACGAAATCCTGGGAGGTATGCGCGGCGAACTGAACGAGGCTCGGAAAAAGGAAATCAGCGAGGCGGTCGCCAAGGTCGTAAAGGAGTACGGCGAGACGCTCCGACTGCTCGGCAAGGAATAGCTATGCATATAAAACGACCGACGTTGACTGACATAGAATACGTCGCCCATCGCCTCGCGAAGGAGACGCTGGGTTGGTCTGAACCTATTCCTGACTTCAGCACGCGTTACACCCACGCACTCGAGCGAACACTTGAGCAGCCGTTCCAGACCTACGGGGGAAGACAGCTGTATCCAACGCTCTTAAGGAAAGCCTCCATACTGTTTTACCTCATGATAAAGAATCACCCGTTCCAGAACGGAAATAAGCGTATCGCAATGACGACGCTCCTATACTTCCTGTTCATAAACAAGAAGTGGGTGCGCGTGGACAACCAGGAACTCTACAATTTCGCGAAATGGGTCGCGGAAAGCAATCCGAAACTGAAGGATGCGACAATGAGCGCGATTGAAACATTCCTCAAGTCATATCTTGAGGACGTGAGCAGCGGCTAGGGAGCGGGCTTGCGTGTGTGATTCCGGTTCATGCGGAATAACTAGAACTCATTTCAAAACCTCCGGCGAGGAGATGCGCGGTTCGGAAGCCTAAGGGGAGTTCGCTTCCGAACCGCGCACTCGGAGCCGGTTTTGAAATGAGTCCTACGGGGATAGCGAAACAACGCGCCGCCCCTTGGGGCGGCACGTTGTTGTCTGCTTCGCGCATCGAAACTAATCCTGCGCGTAACAGGCTGCGTTGACGCGGCAGAGAACCGCGAACGGATTCGTCGCGCCGCGAATCTCGAAATGGAGATGCGGTCCGGTGGCTTCTCCGGTCGCGCCCACGTAGCCGATGACCTGTCCCTGCACCACCGCGGCGCCGCGCGATGTCGCAACCTGGCTCATGTGCGCATAGAGCGTCTGCGTGCCGTTGTCGTGCGTGATGACGACGTAGTTGCCGTATCCGCCGTTCCATCCTCCCGTCTTCGCGACGATGACGGTTCCCGACGCCGAAGCGAGTATCGGCGTTCCCCTTCGCGCGCCGAGGTCGACGGCGTTCCAGCCATGGAGCCCCTGCGTGAGGATGGCGCCCGGCAGCGGATTCCTGAAGTAGCCGCCAAGCGAAGGGCCGGAGCCGCCGCGGAAAGGATTCGGCGCGTACGGGGATGAGGAGCTGGCGCGGCGCACTACGGGTTTCGGCGCCGCAAGTTCGCCGCCCGGGATGATTATCTCGCCGCCAGCGGAAAGGGCGGCGGATGCGTCGAGGCCGTTGAACTGCGCGATTTCAGTCGCATCGGCTCCATACTTCTTCGCGAGCGTCGCGAGCGTATCTCCCTTCGCCACCGTCACGCGAATGCCGGAGACCGGAAGGATGACGAGAGTATCGCCCGGATGGATGTCGCTTGCGCTCTTGAGGTCGTTCGCCCAGATGATGGTGTTCACGGAAACGCCGAACATGTCCGCGATTTCGGAAATCGAATCGCCGTTCCGGACCACGTAGAGCGAGATGCGGTCGGAAGGCGCCGCTGCGGTCACGTCCGCAGCCGAACCGTCCGGTCCCATGTAGGGGAGGAGCGCGGAACCGTTCACCATCGCGATGTCGGCACCGCCGACGGCACCAGACGGGTCGGAATTCACCGCCGCCCTAAGCGTGATGTCCGCTGAATCGTCATGAATATACGGCGC
>JAGWYL010000028.1 GCA_018969385.1 Patescibacteria group bacterium | reverse complement strand
CGGGGCGCGCGCCCGCCTCCATCTTGTCTTCGCCCTCGTCCCCGTCTCCGACGAGATGGCCGACATCCGTGATGTTTATGACGCGCTGCACGCGGTACCCTGCCTGCATGAGGATGCGCGCGACGGTGTCGGAGAAGACATACGCGCGCAGGTTCCCGATATGCACGGGGCTGTAGACCGTCGGCCCGCACGTGTACATGAGGACCTGCTTCGGCTTAATCGGCACGAAAACTTCCTTAGCGCCCGTGAGCGTATTCGTGAAAGATGGCGGCGGTCCGCTGCGGACGTCCGGCTTGGTGCGTGAGAACGGCCACATACGTCACAGCCAGCGCTTGACCTTGAAATAGACGAAGAAGCACGTCATGAGCGCGGCCATGGTGCCGGTGATTATCCAGAAGTCGCCCGGCATGCCGACGATGGGAAGGTAGTGCGTGTTCATGCCGAAGATGGCCGCGATGAGCGAGAGCGGGAACGTCACGAGCGCCATGATGGTGAGCCGCGTCATGATGTCGTTCTGCTTCGTCGCCAAGAGCGAATCGTTCGTGCCGCGCAGCTCCACGAGCATCGCGCGGTACGTGGAGACGAGGTGCGCCGTCTTCGCGTGCTCGGCGAGGATGGCGCGCTTCGACGGCTCGAACGCGGCGCCGAAGAACCGGCTGTCCGAGAGGGAGTCCAGGAAGTCGACGAGCGTGTCGCGCTGGCGCTCGAGGATGCCGCCGTAGTGAAGCAGCTCGCGGCCGATGAGCGAGAGCGAGCGCACCATATCGCGCTCGAAGCCGTCGAAGATGTCGCGCTCCGCCCGGCCAAGCGAACTGCCCGCGCTTTCCACCTCGCCGCGGATGGAGGCGAAGTAGCGCTCGAAGAGGCGGGCGAGCATCACGTCCGCGCGCCGCTCTTCGGAGAACGCGCCGAGCAGCTCTTCCGTCTCGAATATCTTGTGGAGGTTGTGGAGCGGACTCACGGTCTCATAGCGGCCCGTGATGACGAAATGCTTGCCGACGACGATGTCTATCTCCTGGTCATGCGTGACATTCTTGTCGACGGGGGAAGGGAAGTGGAGGACGACGAACGCGTATCCGGGAAACGTCACCGTAAGCGGATACGGCGAGGGCGCCACCATCTCCTCTTCGATGCGCGGGTCGAGCGAGAACTCCCGGATGACCGACGCGAGCTCTTCCCGCGTCGGCGCCTCGAGGTCCACCCATACGACGCCCTCGTGCCCGTGACGTGTCACCATTGCGTGCAGTATAGCATCGCGCCCCTCCGCGCTCGCAAATACGCACAGCGCGCGCCTGGCTCATGCTATACTCGCCGGATGACGGAGCGGGGGGAAGAATCACAGGCGCGGGGGCGGGGGCCGCGGGGCGCGTACTCGCGGCGCGCGCTCACGCTCATCATCGTCGCGGGCATCGCCTTCGCCGCAGGCGTCGCGGTTGGCGGAAGCAAGGACACCTCCGCATTCGCGCAGGTGCCGTTCGTGGGTGACGGGCTCTCCGCGACTCCGGACCAGTCCGCGGACCTCACCGATTTCTGGAAGGCATGGAACGCGCTTGACGCGCAGTTCGTCGAGACGCACGCGTCCTCGACGATACCGACTACCAAAGAGAAGGTGTGGGGCGCGATACAGGGTCTCGCAGCTTCCTATGGCGACCCGTACACGGTGTACATGCCGCCTGAAGAAGCCAAGCTCTTCGCGGACGACATATCCGGGAACTTCGGCGGCGTCGGGATGGAAATCGGCATCCGCGACAACGTGCTTACGGTCGTTGCGCCTCTCAAGGGAACGCCCGCGGAGTCCGCAGGGATACGCGCGGGCGACGAGATACTCGCCATCGACGGCAAATCGACGGAAGGCATGTCGACGGACGCCGCCGTCAAGGCGATACGCGGGCCGAAGGGAACCGTCGTCGATTTCTCCATCGTCCGTGCGGGGAAGCCGCTTGACATACGCGTGACGAGGGACACCATCCAGGTTCCGGAAACGGACTACGGGCTTGATGCGAAGACGGGCGTCTTCCACATAGCGCTCTACGAATTCACGCAGAATTCCGCCGACCTCTTCGACACGGCGTTCGCCGCATTCAAGAAGTCCGGCTCAAGGAAGCTCGTCATCGACCTGCGCGGCAACCCGGGCGGCTACCTCGACGCAGCCGTCGATATCGCGAGCCACTTCCTGCCGAAGGGCGCCGTCATCGTGACGGAAGACCATGAGGGGAAGGCGCCGAACGAGGTGCACCAGAGCCTCGGCTACGACGACGTGCCGCAGGGCACGCAGGTAGCCGTGCTCATGGACCAGGGTTCCGCGTCCGCTTCCGAGATACTCTCCGGCGCGCTCCATGACCACCACGTCGCGACGCTCATCGGCACGCGTTCCTTCGGCAAGGGTTCCGTGCAGCAGCTCATCGCCATCGACGGCGGTTCGCTCAAGGTGACCATCGCGCGCTGGCTCACGCCGGACGGCAAGAACATCTCCGACGGCGGCCTCACGCCCGATATCGCGGTCGACCGCACCGCCGAGGACGCGGCAGCGGGGAAGGACCCGCAGATGGACCGGGCGGTCGAGTTCCTCGCGACGGGCAAGTAGCTTCGGCCGTCGCCCGCAGGCCGGTGGATGTTGCGCTTTTACGCTTCGGCGGGTACGATACACCGACTATGAAAGTACTATTGCTGAAGGACGTGAAGGATATGGGCTCCGCGTACACCGTGAAGGAGGTTTCGGACGGATACGCGCTCAATTTCCTCATACCGAAAAGGCTCGCGACTGCCGCGACGCCCGCTGCGCTTAAGGAAGCCGAAGTGCGCGCGCGTGAGGTCAAGGAGCGCAAGGCCATAGACGCGAAGCTGCTCTCCGAGAGCCTCGCGGCGCTCGCCGAAGCACGCATCGTCGTCACCGCGAAAGCGAACGAGAAGGGACACCTCTATGACGCGGTCGGCGAGGAGGAAATCCGTAAGGCGGCGAAAGACCAAGCGCGGGTCGAGCTTCCGGAAGGCGTCATCCGCATCGAGCGGCCGTTCAAGGAACTCGGCACCTTCGACGTTCCGGTAGCCGCAGGAGAAGATTTCGGTACGTTCGCGGTCACCATCGAGGCCGAGGCATAGCGGCCGGAGCATCCGATACCGGCAAAGAAGAAAGCCTCCCGCGGGAGGCTTTCTTCTTTGCCGGACGCTTGCTTACCCGACGTTCGCGACCTTGCGGCGCACGATGCGTCCGTCGAAATTCGTCTTGCGGCGCTCCGTGAAGGAGACGGTTCCCGTCGCCATGGAGAAGAGGGTGTGGTCCTTGCCCGCCTTCACGTTCTTGCCCGCCATTATCTTGGTGCCGCGCTGGCGGACGATGACCATGCCCGGACGCGCTGCAGCGCCGTCCGCGAGCTTAACCCCGAGGTACTTCGGTCCGGAATCGCGTAGGTTCTTGGTCGAGCCGCCGGCTTTCGTTGATGCCATAAGAAATAGTTGAAAGTTAACAGTCCACAGTAGACAGAGAAGACGCGTGCGGCATGAGGACATGCCTGTCAACCGTCTGCCGTCGCCTGTATACTATGCCTATGACTATAGCAGGATTGCGCGAGCGGGGCAAGGCGCTCCTCCAAGGCCTTCCGCGGGACGCTCTCGTGGTCGGCATCCTCGTTCTCTCCTCATCCGCGAGCTTCGGCCTCGGCGTCCTCGCCGGCCGGGACGCGGGGCAGGGAAGCGGATTCTCGATAACGGAGCTGCCGCTCGCGTCCACTACGCTTCCCGCGGCCGCAGCGGGCGTGCTCCCGGCGGGAACTTCCCCGGCGCCCGCGCAGCTGCCTGCCGGAGGTCAGGTGGTGGCCGCAAAGAGCGGTACGAAATACTATCTTCCGTGGTGCGCGGGCGCCGCGCGCATCGCGGACGCGAACAAGGTCTGGTTCGCCTCGGCGGACGACGCCGAAGCGGCCGGCTACGCGCCCGCCGCCAACTGCCCGGGGCTCTAGAACGCATTTTCGAGATACCTATGCATACCACCGCCGCGCGAAGGCGACGTTTCGGAAGCGAACTCTCTTTAGGCTTCC
>JAGWYL010000014.1 GCA_018969385.1 Patescibacteria group bacterium | reverse complement strand
GCTCGGTAAGCGCGCGGGTGATTTCGCGCGCAAGGAATATGAAGGAGGCGATGCAGACGACGACGAGTCCCTGCACGACGAAGCGCGTATGTTCGAATGCATAGACGAGGTAGAGCAGGTGCCCCGCGGGGTCCTGCGGTCCGTTCTCGAACACTTTCGCTACCCACACTTCCCTGCCGATGCCGTAGAGCGCGATGAGCGCGAGCGCGAGCGCGAACACGCCGCCCGACACGACGATGCGAAGCCACGATATGCGGCGCACGCGCCGCATGACGATCGTCTCTATCTTCGAGGAATCATTCATATCTTTGCGAGTCGTACGCTTCCTTGAAAAGCCGTTTCGCGCGATGCACGCGGGTCTTCACCGCGGGTATGGAAAGGTTTTCCGCTGCGGCTATCTCCTCTTGCGTCTTCCCCTCGATGAACTGCAACCGCAAGATGCGGGCGGCGGTTTCGGGGAGCTTCGAAAGCGCGGCGAGCACTTCATCGCGTATGGAAAGGTCTTCGAGGAATTCCGCGCGGTCGTCCGGGAGCGACTCGTAGTGCTCCGGTTCGAGCTCCGCGCGCCTGCCGCGCTCCTTCGCGCGCGCGGCATAGCGCGTGTAGGCGACCCGATTCAGTATGGTGTACGCCCACGAACCGAAGGTCGCGCCTTCCTGCGGATGGTACCGGTCCGCATAGAGGTATATCTTCGTGAATGCGTCCTGGACGACCTCTTCAGCGTCCCGCGGCGAATGGAGCACGGCGTTCGCGCGGCGCAGGAAAGGCGCCTCATAGCGGCGGACGAGGACGGCGAACAGTTCGGGCTCCCGCTTCGCGCGCGCGAGCACCTCGGCATCCGCAAGCGTCGAGTAGTCCTCCGAGGTTGAAAAACTCATGACGTCTGTTAGCATACACGAATCCGCCAGGCGCGGTACTTTTTATAACGAGCGCGGGAGGGCTTCGGTTTCCTGCCGGCCATAGAGCCCAACCCCCTTAACCCTGCTATCCATGGCCGTCCTGTCCTATAACGAGATACTCCCGAAGAAAGTCATCGATTACAACAATGAGCCGTACGAGGTGCTGTCCTCGCACATCTTCCGCATGCAGATGCGCAAACCCGTCAATCAGACGAAGCTCCGCCACCTGGTGTCCGGAAAGGTCATCGAGATTTCATTCCATCAGAACGAATCCGTGAAAGAGGCGGATGTGGAGACCATGCAGGCCGTATATCTGTACACGAACCGCGGAGAATCGTGGTTCGCCGAGGATGGCAACCCCAAGAACCGCTTCTCCTTCCCCGATGACACGGTCGCCGATAAGACCAAATGGCTCGTCGCGAACGCGCCGGTCGAGGTGCTCCTCTACGAGGAGAAGCCGGTGACGATAAAGACTGCCATCAAGGCCGATATCAAGGTCGTCGACGCTCCGCCCGCGGTCAAGGGCGACACGGCACAGGGAGGCACCAAGCAGGTGACGCTCGAGTCCGGTGCGATCTTAAACGTCCCGCTCTTCATAAACGAAGGCGACATCCTTCGCGTCAACACGGACACGGGCGAATACGTCGAGCGCATGGAAAAAGCGAAGTAGCGCCGCGGTTCGCGTCGCACAAGGAAACGCCCGGCCTCTCGGCCGGGCGTTTCCTTGTGTTCCGGAATGCACTCGAAACGCTACGCCGCGATGTACGGCATGAGCGCCATGTAGCGCGCCCGCTTCACCGCCTGCGAAATCTCGCGCTGCTTCCCTGCCGGGATGCCCGTCTTCTTGTGGGAAAGTATCTTCGCGTGCGGGTTCGTGAACTGCTTCAGGTAGCTCACGTCCTTGTAGTCGACGAACCGCTTGACCTCTATCTCTTCGCGTTCAGCTTGGTATGCCATGATAATCCAGGTTACAGCTGGCAGCTTACAGCTTACAGCTTGGAATGCAAATGCTCATAAGTAAGATTTCTGTCGGCTTCAGAACGGGATATCTTCCGGGTTGATGTCCTCGTCGGGATACTGGATTTCTCCGCTCGCCGCGGGAGCGGACTGCGCCGCGTCTTCATGCGCGCCGTCCGCCCTGCCCGCACCCTGTCCGCGGCCTTCGGCGCCGAACTGGAAATTCTCAACTACGATTTCCGAACGGTACTTCTTCTGACCGCTTTCCTTGTCGTCCCACGAACGCGTCTGCATGCGCCCTTCGACGTAGATGGGACGGCCCTTCTTCATGTACTGGCCGATGACTTCCGCGGTCCGGCCGAACGCGACGACATTGTGGAACTCCGTCTGTTCCTGCTTCTGCCCGTTCTTGTCCTTGTACGTGCGATTGGTCGCGACGGAGAACGAAGCGACCTGCTGCCCCGAAGGAAGCGAGCGCATCTCCGGATCGCGCGTGAGATTGCCGTAAATGATGGCCTTGTTGAGGTACATGATGCGTTAGACGGCGGCGCTTTCGAGTGCGGCGTCGAGCTCGGTGTCGGACACTTCCTCCGGCTTCTCGGGCGCCTTCTCGCGCATCTCGCGGACCTCCGCGGCGTGACGGGCGGCGTCCTTGGTCGTGAGGATATCGAGATGGCGGAAGATGCGGCTCTCCGTCCGTGCGGCATCGACTATCGCCGCATGCCCTTCCCCGGCCGCTTCGTACGCTATCCAGGCGAACTGCGCGGAATCGAAATCGCGACGGCCCGCGTGCTCCTGGCGCGAGACGGTGTAGGCGAGCCTTATCTGCTCGGGCTCACCTTCGGCGACGATGGCGCCGTTCCCGGCGATTATCGAGCGGATTCCCTGGTACACCTTCTTCACTTCCTCCTGCGGAAGCTCGGGGTCGATGTGGAATCCGAGCTCGTACACGCGCGGCGAAGCGGAATCTTCGAGCATGAGCTCCTCGTTCATTTCAGCATCTTTCTTAGCCATGATTCGGGCATGCTAGCACCCTTTTTAGGGGACGGCAACCGGACTCCCCGAGAGGTCGAAGAGGCGCTTCGCGTTATCAAGCACCGCCCTCCGCACCGCGTCGAGCTCCTCTCCCCGGATGCGCGCCATGGCTTCGACCACGTCCATGACCGCAAGCGGGTCGTTGCGCTGCCCGCGGCGGGATACGGGCGCGACATAGGGGGCGTCGGTTTCCGCGAGCAGCCGGTCGAGCGGCGCCGCGCGGACGACCTCGTCATAGTCATGCGTAAACGTGAGGACGGCGGTGTAGGAGACGGTGAAGTCGAGTTCGAATATCTTCCGCGCGGTGCCCGTGTCGCCGACAAAGAAATGGAAATCGCCCGTGAGCCTGTCACCGTACTCCCGCTTCGCGCTTCGCAGGAGGTCGAGCGCGTCCTCGTACGCGTCCATCGTGCCCTTCGACGGACGCGCGTGGATGATGAGCGGCTTTCCCGTTTCCGCGGCAAGCGCTATGTGCCGCTCGAACAATCCCTTCTGCCGTGCCTTCTCCGCATCGTCCGCGTCGGCATGACGGAAGAAGTCGAGCCCGCACTCCCCTATCGCGACCGTCTTCCCGTCTGCAGCGAGTTCGCGGAATGCCGCTTCGTCGAAGCGTTCGTCCGGCGTGTCGTTCGGATGGATACCGGCGGATGCGAACAGGTGCGGATGCTTCTTAGCGAGCGCCACCGCTTTTATGGACGAGTCCCGGTCGACGCCGACGACGATGCCGCCGACTTCCTTCTCCGCCATGCGCGCGATGAGCGCGTCCCGGTCGAGGTCGTACGCGTCGAATTGGAGGTGGCAGTGGGCATCGAAGTATCGCATCCGCGCACGATAGCATAAAAAAGAGGGCGGCCATCCGTTAGACAGCCGCCCCAGGCGAGCATTTCACGTCTCCTCATGCAGTCGTTTCCTGCGCCACACCTTTATGGCGCTGTTAAGCTTCTGCTCGAACCGGCGGGGGCGCCATATGCGCTCTATGGATTCTCCCTTCTGTCCCCCCGACGTCTCGTGAAGCGTGACATCGCCGATTGCCACCAGCGTGTCCCAGAAGCTCTGGTGAGCCCGGAGCGACACCTCACGCGCGAGCGAGATGTTGTCGACGTCGAATTCGAGGAACCCGGAGATCATGGTGAGCTGCGGGTCTCCCGACTTTTCGTCGACGACGAGCGCGTACTGGCGGCTCCGATACTCGAGAACGCACTCGAGCACGAACGGGATGGAGAACAGGAGCGGAAGATACAGCGCGCACACGTATCCGTTCCCGAGCGGCAGGAACTTGTTTTCCGGAAGGAAAGCGTACGCGCCGCTAAGCGCCGAAACGCCTAGGCGCCACAGGAGCCATCCCATCCAGAAGAACGATGCGGCGGCGGCGAACCAGAGCGGGATATAGATGGCCCGCGCCGCAAGCCGATGCGCGCGGATGCGTTTCAGGAGCTCGAAGAGGTGCAGCCCGACCTGATAGGTCACGCGCTCCCCCGGCTCAAGTTCCGCCTTGATGCGGCCGCGGCCGCGGTAGTGGAAGCAGAGCTCCCAGACGAGAATGAACATGACCGCCGCGGCCGTCCCGCTCGCGACGAAACTCTCAGCGGTGAACGGGTCCGACAGGTAGAAGATGACGCCGTCTATCGCGAGACAGACGAACCACACCATCCACCGGATGGACTTCCAGGATTTGAACAGTTTTCCGAACATTCCGACCTTCTCTCTTTCTCGGCGCTACGATAGCGCCGATGCTGTCAAAAAACCTCGTGAGGTGACTATGGTATCGGAACTATGATTTGTCAATCATCCGAAAAACCACGGGGAGCGCGAAGGCCTTCATGCAGGGAGCCGCGGGAAGAGGTTTTCGGGCTTCTTGTTTTCTCTGACAGCGCCGAGAATCTTCTTGCTCGTGTCGGGCATGAACGGCTTCAGCATGAAAGCTATTTTTTGCAGTCGATTAATAGTATCCGCGATGACTGCTTTGCCGGCTTCAGAGTCCGTTTTGACAAGCTTGAATGGCTCCTTGCTCGTAATTATCTCATCACAAGCGCTGATTTCAGCCCAAATCGAGTCGAGCGCCTTGTTGAATTCAAAATCTTCAAGGGGCGGCTCCGGTTCAATGAATATCATAATTTCCGGACGGTACGTCTCCGCGAGCTTCATCACGCGCGCGACGAGGTTGCCGAGCCCGTTCACGAGATTCGCGGTGTACCATTCGTCGAGCCGTTCCCAGGTGACATCGGAATCGTCCGTGGGATGCACGTGCCGGAGGAGGATGTAGCGCGTCGCGTCCGTGCCGTATTTCGCGACGAGGTCGTACGGGCTTATGACGTTGCCAAGCGACTTGCTCATCCGCTGCCCGCCCGAGTTTATGAAGCCGTGATAGAAGACCTGGTCGGTCGCCTTCACGCCTGCCGATTTCAGCATCGCCTGCCACATCAAGGACTGGAAACGCACCTGGTCCTTCCCCGCCATCTGGAGCGTGTGCCCTTCCTCCCAGAACTTCTTGAACTTCCTTTCCGCATCTTCGGGCCACCCGAGCGTGGAGATGTAGTCCGTCAGGGCGTCGAACCAGACGTACATGACCTGCGCATCATCCCCCGGAACGGGTATGCCCCAGGAGAGCCGCGCCGCTTCGCGCGAGATGCTGAAGTCCTCAAGGCCGCCGTTCACGAAATTGAGCGCTTCGACGCGGCGCCACTCCGGCACGACGACATCCGCATGCGCCAGGTACTCGCGCAGGTAGTCCGCATACTTCGAGAACCTGAAGAAATAGTTCTCCTCCGTGATTTCCTCAAGGACGAGCGAGGGATGCAGTTCGCATTTCCCGTCCACGACTTCTTTCGCGGTCTTGAACGATTCGCATCCCACGCAGTACAAGCCCGTGTACGCTTTCTTGTAGATATCGCCCGCAGCGGCGCAGCGGCGCCACATCTCCTTCGCCGCTTCGACGTGGTGCGGATCCGTGGTGCGGATGAACGCGTCATTCGAGAGGTCGAGCGCGCCCTTCAGTTTCCGCACCTCGTTCGCGTAGTGGTCTACGTAGTCGTGCACGTCCTTCCCCGCTTTCTTCGCCGCTTCCTGGATCTTCTGCCCGTGCTCGTCCGTACCCGTGTTGAAAAAGACCTCTTCTCCCGAAAGGCGCCATGCGCGCGCGAGGGCGTCCGCCTGCACGAGCTCAAGCGCGAATCCGATGTGCGGATCCGCGTTCACGTACGGGAGCGTCGTGGTTATGTAGCGCGCCATCAGATGAGACCCCGCTTCCCCTTATCGAGGTCGGCGAAGAATTCCTGCGCCGCCGCCGCGAGCGGCACGGAAAGGAGGACGCCGAGGAATCCGGCGAGCTGCCCGCCCGCGATGAGCGCGATGATGACGAGGAGCGGCGGCAGGCCGATGACTTTCTTCACCACGAGCGGATAGATGAGGTTCGTCTCGAACTGGTTCACGACGATGAAGAGGCCGGCGACGATGAAGGCGAGCGCGATGCCGCCCGTGGAGAACGCCACCGCGGTCGCGAGTCCGCCCGCGATCAAGGACCCGAAGATGGGGATGATTTCCGCGAGCGACGTGAAGATGGCGAGGAGGAGCGCATACGGGATGCCCATGATGAGCATGCCGAGGTACACGAGCACGCCGACGATGACCGAAAGGAGTATCTGTCCCTGCATCCAGAGCCCTATCTTCTTCTGCGCGCGCCGCCACAAGTCAGCGACGTATTCTTCCTGCTTTTCTGGAGTAATGAGCCGGAGGAAATCTTCGACGCCGGTATTCTGTATGGCGAAGTAGAACGACAGCACGACCACCAGGAAGAAGGAGAAGAGGCCGCCGAAGAACGTTATGAAGAGCCGGACGGTCCCTTCCGAAGTGCTGGTGAAGGTCTGGCGCACCGAAAGCAGCGAGGTCAGGAGGTCGTTGCTGCCGGTCGCCGCGGATGAGGAGAGGAGGCCGGTCGCCTGCGAGACGGACGAGAATTGCTGCGGAAGCTGTATGGTATCGAGATAGTGCGGCACGGAGATGAGGAACTGCTGCGCGTCGTCGATGATGGGCGGAAGGAAGAAGTACACGAATCCGAACACGGTGCCGAAGACGAGGAGGTACATGAGCAGGACCGAGAGCACCCGGGGTATGTGCCGGCGGGCGAAAAAGGCGACGCCCGGCTCTATCGCGGACGCGATGACGATGGCCGTAAGGACGAGGAGCGCGAGGTCCCGGAGCGTCCAGAGCGCGAACGCGCTCGCGAGGATGACGAGCGTCGTGATGACGGTCCCGGCGGTAATGGAGATGGTAAACCGCTTTTCCATAGCGGAATACTAGCACGGAACGCGGGTGCCGGAAGCGGGGCCGGTCAGGCGAGCGCCTCGCGGATGCGCTTCCCTGCTTCGGCGACCGCCACGCGCTCCTGCTGCCCGGTGTCCCGGTGGCGGAGCGTGACGGTGTCCTTCAGCTCCGGCCGTTCGCCGAGCGTATCGAAATCGACGGTGATGCAAAACGGCGTGCCTATCTCGTCCTGGCGACGATAGCGCTTGCCGATATTGCCGTTGTCATCCCAGGCGATGGACGGATGTATCTTCCGCAACTCGGCAAGAACCTCCCGCGCTTTCGCGACGAGCTCCGGCTTGTTCTTGAGGAGCGGAGAGACCATGGCTTTCACCGGCGCGACCTTCGGGGAGAACGCGAGGTACGTGCGCGTCTCGCCGCCAAGCTCGTCTTCTCGATACGCGCTCGCGAGGACGGCAAGCACGGTCCGGTCGACGCCCAAGGACGGTTCGATGACGTGCGGGACGAAGCGCTCCTTCGCCTCTTCATCGAGGTACGAGAGCTCGGTGCCGGACATCTTCGCGTGCGCCAAGAGGTCGAAGTCGGTGCGATACGCGAGCCCCCACAGTTCTTTCCGGCCGAACGGGAAATCGAACTCGAAGTCCACGGTCCTTCGGCTGTAGTGCGCGAGGTCTTCCTGCGCGACTTCAAGCTCGTACAGGTGTTCTTCCGGAAGGCCGATCGCTTCGGCGAACGCGTGCATGGCCTCCTTCCACTCTTCGAACGACCGTTCCCATTCCGCCGGCTTCACGAAATATTCCACTTCCATCATCTCGAACTCGCGCAGGCGGAAGATGAAATCGCGCGGCGCTATCTCGTTCCGGAATCCCTTCCCCACCTGCGCGATGCCGAACGGCATCTTCGGATGCATCGTGTCGACGACATTCTTGAAATTCACGAAGATGCCGCCCGCGGTCTCGGGACGCAGGAACGTTATGGAAGATTCGTCTTCCGTCGCGCCCACGTGCGTCTTGAACATCATGTTGAACTGCCGCGGCTTGCCGAGCGCGCCTCCGCACTCGGGGCAGATGCCGGATTCGTCGAGATGGTCCGCGCGGAAGCGGCGTTTGCACTTCTCGCATTCGACCAGAGGGTCCGAGAACCCGGACACGTGCCCGGACGCTTCCCACGCCATCGGATTCATGAGCACGGCGGCGTCGAGGCCGTACACGTCATCGCGCCCGAGCACGAACATGCGCCACCAGAGGTCCTTTATGTTGTTCTTGATGAGCACGCCCATGGGGCCGTAGTCATAGGTGCCGGCAAGCCCGCCGTAAATCTCCGAACCGGGGTACACGAAACCCCGGCGCTTCGCGAGCGAGACGATTTTTTCCATGAGTTTTGTACCGGTCATATCACTCGAGAGTGCGGCAAAAAGGCTCGGAACGCAACCTTATTGCACCCGGCCCATGTCGAGCGTGTACGCCGGGTCCGCGGACGTACGGATGGTAACCGGCGCGGCGGTCGAGGTAAGCGACTGCTGCACGAACCGGTCGAACCCGGTCAGCGTCTGGGTGAGGATGAGCGCGGGACTCGTTCCCCTCTGGCTCGTGCTCGGCATGAAGGAGACTTGGAAGGCGACCGAGCGGGGCGGATTCACCGCGCCCGTGCCGGGCGGCAGCTCGCCGAGGTTCCAGGTGAACGTGCGCGTCACATCATTGTAGGCGAGCGAACCGTCGGCGGGAGAGACCGCGCCGCTATACGTCACGTACGACGGAAGCTCGAAGGTCACCGTCCCGTTCGCGACGCTGTTCACGGAATTCGTCGCCGTGAGGCGGACGGTGTACGTGGTCGGCGTTCCGGGAGTCGGCGGCCACGGGCCGCTGTTCGTGAACGGTCCTACGGTTCGGACGGCGTCCGACGTGAGCGCGAGCGTCGTCGCGACGCGCGCGTGCCGCACGAGCGATGCGGACACCTGTTCGGGCACCTGCGTCTCATTGACGCGGCGGCCGGACATGGAAAGCGAGAGCGTGACGGTCGGATTCTGTACCGTCGAAAGCTGCATGTCCGTTTTCGGCGTGAACGTGAACGTCTCCGTGCCGCTCGCGCCCGGATTGATGGACTGGAGCGCAGGGTCGGTGTCGCGATTGAACACCACCGTCGTATCCGCCGAACGGTAGAAGCCGGAGTCCGCATGGACTTGCGCCGGGTCAAGCGCGAGGCCGGCGAGCGCGACGTCTATCTCGCCGTCGAGGATGGGCGTGGTGAGCGTGTTCGTCCAGGTGAGTTTCGCGTTAACCGGCGTGCCGGCGGTGATGACCGCCGGTTCGCTCCCGGACTGGTCGAGCGTCATCGTAACCGCGAGGAACGGCTGCGTTATGTTCACGGTCGTATCCGCTTGCGTGTACGCGACGCCGAGCGTGCTCGACGTGGCGCTCTCAAGCGTCCCGGCTGTGAAGTGGAACACCTTCTGTTCCCCGTCGGTTCCTGAAAGCGTTCCGGAAACGTACAGGTCGCGGTGGTCTCCCGGATTGAGCGTCCCGAGAGTGAAGAGTCCGCCGCTTGAGCCGGGCGTCGTGCTTGCGACCGAGAAGCCGAACGGATAGATCGCATCGAGCGCGACGTTGGAAAGCGGCGTCGTCGCGTTCGAATGAACCGTCATCTTGAGCGTGAGCGGCTGGCCGGAAACCACTTGCGTGAGCGCGTCGACGGAAACGGATAGCGGCGAGGTGGATATCGTGAAATCGTAGGTCGTCTGCTTCACGAAGACCGCGCTCGAGCCGGACGTCTGATACTGGATCGTGATAGGCAGCGAAATCGCCTGGTTTTCCGCGCCGAACACGACCGCCTGCACGGAGCGTTCCGCGCGGCCGCCCGCAGTCAGGTCGCCGAGCGAGTCGGAATAGCGCGGATACGGCGTGAGCACGTTCCCGGCGGTTCTCGTACCGGACGGAAAGTCGACGGTAAGGGTCACGTTCGTGATAGCCGCCGGATTCTTGTTCTCCACGACGATGGAAAGCGGCAGCGTGTCCCCTCCCGACACGCTCGTCGGACCCTGCACGGAAACCTGGAGGTTATCGGTGGAAACGGAGCGGTTTCCGGAAAAGAGGAAATAGGCCGCGACCGCAGCCGCGATGATGAAGAAAGACACCGCCATGAGGAAGAACGTCACCGCGAACGAACGGCGGCGCCGGCGCGCCGGCGCATTCTTCGGGCGCTCCCACGCGTGCGGAACGTCACCGCTGCCGGCGCTCCGGAGAGCGCGGTCGGTATCCGCGGACCGGGCATCCGGCGCGTAGAGCCGTTCGCGCATCGCCTCGAGTGAACTCGTGTCGTCTCTGCCGGGCATCGTGGATAGAGTATACCTCTTCGGCGATAGGGGGCGGAATCGCGTACCGGGTATACCGCGCGCGGCCGTCAGAGCCCGGACGCCGCGATGCCGCGATTGACGCGCGCGATGACATTCCCCCGCTCCCCGAGCGCGCGAAGCGCGGACGAATCATAGGCGCCCTCCGCAGGAAGGGCGCCGGCATCGAGCCCGAGCGCCGCGACGAGCCTGAGCGCGGCAAGGGTCTCCGCCGCGTCATGCTCTTCTTCCGGAAGGCGGCCGAGCGCTTCGAAGAAGTCGGCAAGGGTGCGATAGAGGGCCGGGTCCGCGCTCTCCCCCTGGACGAGCCGGAGCAGGAGTCCCGCGATGCGTCCGGCGCGCGCTCTCCCGGACGGATTCATGCGGGAGAACCAGTTTTCCTTGAGGACCGCGCCTGAAAGCCGCCACCCCTCCCTGCCCCGGAGCACGATGGCGTCGCATTCGGCGAACGTGGCGAGCGCGGCGGCGAGCTTCGCTCCGGACTTGCGCACCCCCTGCGCACGCACGCGTATGAGGCCGAGTTCCGGAGTGAGGAGCACGCAGTGCGCGCTGCCTTCCGCGACTGGATAGCGGGCGAGCACGATGGCGTCCGTCTGGTACTTATGCCGCATCGCTTCGTGCGCGCAGGGAGAACCGGACGGTGCCGGTCGAAAGTTCCGCGGCATAGGGACCGTCGCCCTTCGCGATGTCGACCGCATCATGCGGAGAGAACCCGAGCGCCTTGCGCGCTTCCGCGACCGCGCGTTGAAACGCGCGCTCATCGCCTTCCCGTACGAGTTCGGGCGTCAGTTCCGTATCGAGAGCGAGCTCTTTCGCGTCCGTCTCCACCCGCTTCACGTTGACCTCCTCCGCAAGGATGGCTTGATGCTCTTCGCTAAGCGCGCCCGGCACGCAAAGCCGTGCGAGCGGCTGCCGCACCTTTAGGTTCGCCTTCTGGCGGAGTTGGAGCGCTTCGGACGCGAGCGCGCGGACGCGCGCCATTTCAGAGATGCGCTTCGCATCCGGTTCCGTTTCCGCGAACAGGCGCTTAAGGAACGGCAACGGACGCATAGCGGGCCACTCCGCAAGGTGCACGCTTTCCGGTTCTCCTTCTTCACGGGCGGCTTGATAGACGCTCTCGGCGAGAAACGGCATCGAAGGAGCCATCACTTTCGCGCTCTCGCGAAGCACGTAGCGCAGCGTCGCAAGCGCGGCGGCCTTGTCCTTCCCCTCTTCCTTGAAACGTTCGCGCGAGCGCCGCACGTACCATGCCGAGAGGTCGTCGATGAACGCGGCCAGGGGGCGCGTGGCGCGGTCGAGCTCGTAGCGCTCGAAGCCGGCGGTCGACTCTTCGGCGAGCTCGGCAAGCCGCGCGAGAATCCACCGGTCAAGCACGTGCGTGCTCGCGGCGCTTGCGGGCGTTTCGTCCGCGTAGAGCCGGTAGAACGACAGCACGTTCGAGAGACGTCCGATGTTCTTCTTCGCCACCTCATCGACGCCGGCTTCCGAGAACGCGAGGTTCTCCGCCTCGACCACCGGCGAGGCGAGCAGGTAGAAGCGCAGCGCATCGGCGCCATAGCGCTCCACGATAGCCATCGGGTCCGGATAGTTCTTGAGCTTCTTCGACATCTTCTTGCCGTCCTCGGCGAGCACGATGCCGTTCACGATGACGTGCCGGAACGCATTCTTCCCGAAGAGCGCGCCCGCGAGCACGTGGAGGTAATAGAACCAGGCGCGCGTCTGATCGATGCCTTCGGCGATGAACTCAGCGGGAAACGTCTGTTCGAAGCGCGCCTTGTTCTCGAAGGGATAGTGCACTTCGGCGTACGGCATCGAACCGGAGTCGAACCAGGTGTCGAGCACGTCAGGGATGCGCGTGAGCGCCTCGCCCTCGTCGTTCACGAGTTCGACCTCATCGAGATACGGGAGATGGAGATCGAGCTCGTACTCGCGATTGTGCGGGATGGGCGTAAACGGGAGCGGACGCGCCTCCGCGTTCTTGAACGAATCGCGCGCGACGCCGCCCTTGCGGCGCAGCGCGGCCGCCTGCGCGTTCTCGCCGGATGCGGCGGACTGCAGCACGAACGCCGGGCCGTCATGCGTGATGATGAGCGTCGTCTCGTCCTCGTGCGCGCGGTCGTAGGCGTAGAGGAAATCGCCCGTGCGGCGCTTCACGTCTTCCCAGCTCTCCCCGCCTTCCGCGCGGTCATGCATGAAGTCGCGCGGATGCGCGAATGATGCGTGATACTCGTGTATGGACTTGCCGTTATAGATGCCGAACGCTATCTCCCGAAGCCGCGCATCCGCCGAGACCGCCTCCTGCGGCAGCCCGAGCACTTCGGCGACGATGCGCGCGGTTTCCGTCGTGCGCGAGAGCGGCGAATGCACGATGCGCGTGATGCCGGCATCCTTGAGCGCCTTCGCCGCTACCTCCGTCTCTTCCTTGCCGTGCGCGGTGAGCGCTCCGGGAACCGAGTCGTCCGAGTCGCATATCTCTTGCACGTTGTTCTCCGCTTCCCCGTGCCGCATGAGGAAATACCGGTTCCCGCTCTTCTTCACGTGCGCCTTGAATTCTTCGACCGAGCCGATGACCGTCGCGCCGCCGTTCGCGTCCTTCCAGATAGGAATGGCGCTCGCCCAGAAGCGCTGGCGCGAGATGGACCAGTCGCGCGCTCCCAGGAGCCACTTGCCGAAGCGGCCTTCCTTCACGTGCGCGGGCGTCCACTGCACTTTCTTCGCGTTCTCAAGGAGCCCGTCCTTGAACTTCGTCACGGAGACGAACCACGAAGCGGTCGCGTAGTTGAGGAGCGGGCTGTCGCAGCGCCAGCAGTGCGGGTAGCTGTGCGTAAGGTTTTCTTTCGCGAAAAGCAGTCCGTGTTCCTGAAGACGCTTGAGTACCGCGATGTCGGTCGCGAGGCGCACGGAGTCGTCGTCGGAACGCGGCTTCACCTCCATGCTCGCGAAGTCCGTGACCTCGCGCTTCATCGTCCCGTCGTAATTCACGTGCTGGACGAACGGCAGGCTGTACTTCTTCAGAAGCTCCCAATCGTCAGCGCCGAACGCGGGCGCTTCGTGCGCGATGCCGGTGCCGTCCTCGGCGGTGACGAAGTCAGCGGCGTACACTTTCCATCCGTTCTCGCGGTTCTTCAAGGTCTCGTCGTTCTTGTAGTACGGGAACGGCGGTTCGTATTCGAGGCCGACTAAATCCTTAGGGCCGAACATATCTACCCCCGCAGAAACATCCGGTCCCTTCTGTTTTGTGTAATACGAGGCAGACGCAATCAATGTTGCGCCATTTTCTTTCCACGCAACATATCTAAACGGTTTTATCGGCGTTTCATTTCCTACCGCGAGAGCGACATTGCCGGGAAGCGTCCACGGCGTCGTAGTCCAGGCCAAGATGAAAGTCTTGTCGTCCGCCACGAACTCGCTTCCGATTTTCTGTCCAGGATTTACCTTGAACTTCACCGTCACCGCGATGTCCTTCACGTCCTTGTATCCTTCCGCGACTTCCTGCTGGGAGAGAGTCGTCTCGCAGCGCGGACAGATGTGCATCGAACGGTAGTCCTCATAGACGAGTCCCTTGTCATATATCTGCTTGAAGACCCACCACACGCTCTCCATGAACGAGGGGTCCATCGTCGTGTACGGGCGCTCCATGTCGACGAAGCGGCCGATGCGCGGGATTATCTTCTTCCATTCGCCGACGTAGCTCTGCACCTGCGCGCGGCAGCGTTCGTTGAACTTCTCGATGCCGTACGCCTTGATGTCCTTCTTGTGCGTGAAGCCGAGTTCCTTCTCGACGATGTTCTCTATGGGGAGGCCGTGCGTGTCCCATCCCCAGACGCGCGGGACCCGGTACCCGCGCATCGTCTTGTACCGGGGAATAACGTCCTTTATGACGGAAGCGACGATATGTCCGTAGTGCGGAAGCCCGGTGGCGAAGGGCGGACCGTCGTAGAAGACGAACTCGCCCAAGGGCGCCGGCTTCGTAAGCGACTTCTCGAAGATGCGGCGCTCGTTCCAGAACGCGAGGACTTCCTCCTCTTTCCGGGCCGCATCCGATTTTTCCTTCCCTTCAGCCATGATTCCCCAATCGTAGCCTTTACGCGGAAAAAAAGAAAACGGCCGGCGAGCTAGGAGCCCGCACGACCGCCTCCGAAGACATCGTCCAACTTCACGACATGCAGGCCGAGTTCTGTCTCCTTAACCTCAATCCATTCACGCATGAATACCGGATATTCGTACTTCTTGTCGGCAGTATTGCGCGCATGCTCGAAACGAGCGTAGTGTACATTCAAGCTCGGATCCGGCATGAAGTTCTTGCCGTGCGCGGCAAGCTTGAACGCCTCTTTTGGTTTCAGGTTGACCCCTTTTTTCCGAAGCGCTTTTAACACCTTGCCGAGCCGCTTGATGTCGACTGTCTGCTTATGGTCCATCCGACCTCCCCAAGGTTCCGATTTCCCTTGGAAACTACCACATCGTCGGGAAATGTCACATCTTCACCGGCGCGGGGATACCGAGGAGCATTAGGCCGTTACGCATCGTGTTCGCGAACGCGCGGGCGAGCATGAGCTTGTGCGCTTCATGTGCGCCGCCGATAATCTGCTCCTGCGCATAGAACGAGTTCCACTCGGCCGCAAGCTCGGTGAGGTACGTCGCAAGGAGATTCGGCGCGAGAAGCGCCTCCGCACGCGCGGCGACTTCAGGGAAATGCGCGATGAGGCGGGCGAGCGCGAACGGTTCATCCGGCCCGCCCGTTCCGGTTCCGGCTCCCGCTTTCGCAAGGACGCTTCTCGCGCGCACGAGCGAATACTGGAGATACGGCCCCGAATCGCCTTCGAGCGAAAGCGACTTTTCCGGATCGAAGACGATATCCGAGCCCGGCGCCTGCCGGAGAATCATGTATTTCAAAGCGCCCACGGCAACCTGCTCGGCGATGAGCGGGTCTTCGTTCTTCTCCTGCGCCTTTTCGGTCACCTCCTTGAGGAGCCCGGCGGCGGTGATGACGTTCCCTTCGCGCGAAGACATCTTTCCGCTCGTGAGTTTCAGGAACCCGTGCGCTATATGCTTCGTCTTCTTCGCGAGGAGCGGCGCGATATCCTCGAGCGCGGCGTTCACCACTTCGAAATGACCAACCTGTTCGTGCGCCGTGAGGATGAGCGAACGGTCGGAAGGCCAGCGCTCTTCCTTGAGGAACGCGAGTCCGAGCTCTTTCGCTTCGTACGTGGGCGTGCCGTGCGCCGTGATGAACACGCGCGTATGGAACCCCTTCTTCTCGCCGCGATAGATTATCGCGCCATCGCTTTCTTCGAAGATGCCGCGGGCAAGCCCGTCGCGGACGATTTCCATTCCCGGGAGCGCGGTCTCGCTTTCGAAGAAATAGAAGTCGAACTTCGTGCCGAGCCGGCGGTAGAGCTCTTCGAACGCTTCAAGAGAGACTTCCCTGCCGTTGCGCCACAGTTCCGCGAGTTCCGGATCCGTTCCCGCATATATCGCGCGATTGATGGCGTCTATAGCTTCCTTCGCCTTCGGGCTCTCTTCATACGCCTTCGCGCCGTGCGCGTACGCCTTGCCGAGTTCGCCTGCGGACGCGGGGTCGGCGATGCCTGCGTCCAGGAGACCCCAGAGCGCCTTCGCGACATGCGGACCCACGTCGCCCTGGTAGTTCGCGCGCATGACGAGGGCGCCCGCGTTCTTCGTGAGGCGCGCTACGGCTTCGCCGATGGTGTTGCTCATGAGGTGCCCGATGTGCATCTCCTTGAACGGATTCGGGTCCGTGTACTCCACCATCACCTTTTCGCTCGCCCGCGCATTCCCCGTTCCCCACGCATCCCCCTGCGCATCGGCGAAGGCGACGATGCTCGTCACCGTATCCCGCGCGAGCGTGATATTGATGAATCCCGGACCCGCGATGTCCACGCGGGAGACCGCATCGCGAAGCGCGGCGCGAAGCTTATGCGCGAGCGCGTTTGCAAGCTCGCGCGGATTCTTTCCTGCCGCTTTCGCCGCGGCCATAGCCGCGTTCACGGCGTAATCGCCGTGCGCCGCCTCGGTGGGGCGCTCGACCGAAAACGCGACATCCGCCACGACGGCTTCCCTAAGCGCCTCCGACACCGCCTGCCGTATCCGCTCTTCCATGAGAGCGAGTGTAGCAGACGCCGGGCGTTAGTAGAACGCCGAAGCGGCCGGGATCAGCGGTCGCTCGGGAGCGGATACTTCTTCGCGAACGCCTTGATTTCCGCGCGGATTTTCGCGAGCTCCTTGTTCTTCGCGAGACTCTTCTTGAATGAGGCGAGGTACGCGACGCGCTCCTCCTTCCCTTCCGGCAGGCGAAAATCCTTCACGGCCGTCACCGCGCGGGAAATCCACGCGCCGATCTTCTCCATCTCCTTCTCCTTCATCCCGCGAGAGGTGAGTGCGGGAGTGCCGAGCCGCACGCCGCTCGGATAGAACGGCGAACCGGGGTCCTTGGGAATCGTATTCTTGTTCGCGGTCATGCCCGCGGCTTCGAGCGCGTCCGAAGCGAACACTCCTCCCGAGGGGCCGAATACGGGGACGAGGTCGAGCAGTATGAGGTGGTTTTCCGTGCCGCCGGCGACGAGCGTAAGCCCGTTTCCCCGGAGCGCCTTCGCGAGCGCCTTCGCGTTCTTCACGATCTGCTTCCCGTAGGCTCTGAACGCGGGCGTTCCCGCTTCCTTAAGCGCCACGGCGATAGCCGCGGTCTGGTGGTCGTGCGGACCGCCCTGGAGTCCGGGGAATACGCCCTTGTCTATCTTTTGCGGAAGCTCGGCGTCCTTCGCGATGCCTTTCGGCGTCACCATGATCATGCCGCCGCGCGGTCCGCGAAGCGTCTTGTGCGTCGTGGTCGTGACGATGTGCGCGTGCGGAACCGGCGAAGGGTGCGCGCCGGCAAGGATGAGGCCCGCGATATGCGCGATGTCCACCGCAAGGTACGCGCCGACGCTATCGGCGATTTCCGCGAACGCGGGATAATCGTACTTGAACGAGTACGCCGTGGCTCCGGCCCAGATGAGCTTCGGGCGGTGCTTCTTCGCAAGCTCCCGGACTTCGTCCATATCGATGCGCCCGTCCGCGAGCACGTGGTACGGCACGCTCTTGAAGAACAGGCCGGTCGCGGAGACTTTCCACCCGTGCGTCAGGTGGCCGCCTTCGGGAAGCGCGAGTCCCATGATGGTATCGCCGGGGCTGCAGGTGGCGAGGTACACCGCGAGGTTCGCGGGGCTGCCCGAATACGGCTGCACGTTCGCGTGCGGAACCTTGAAGAGCTTCTTCGCGCGTTCCATCGCGAGCGTCTCTATCTCGTCTATGAATTCGTTGCCGTTGTAGTAGCGCTTCCCCGCGTACCCTTCCGAGTACTTGTTCGTGAGGATGCTGCCCATCGCTTCCATGACGGCGGACGAGGTGTAGTTTTCCGAAGGGATGAGTTCCAGGCCTTCGTGCTGGCGCGCGCGTTCCTCGCCTATGAGGTCGAAGAGTTTCCGGTCTTCCTTCTTGATGTGTTCGTACATGGTTTCCGATAGGTTATCTGACAACGGTCTTGAGCGCCTTCTCGACATCCGCCCAGACGGCTTCCGGCGGACGGTTCGAGTCGACGGTGATGACATGCCTGAAGTGCTTCGCGCCTGCGCGATAGCCTTTCTGCACGCGCCTGTGGAACGCGAGCGCTTCCTCTTCGAAGCGGGTCACCTTCTGGGCGCGCTTCCTGCTGCGCGCTAGGCCGACTTCGGGCGGCACGTCGAGCAGTATGACGAGATCCGGCACCGCCTTCCGCCGCGCGAGCTCGCTCATCGTCTTGATGAGCTTCGCCTTACGCTCGCGGCGCCTGCCGTATATCTGGTACGCGTATGTGGAAAGGTCGAACCGATTCGCCACCACGTTCTTCCCGGCAGCGAGTGCCGGCTCGATGACCTTGTAAGCGACTTCCGCGCGTGCGGCGAGAAGCAGGAAGAGTTCCGCTTCCTCGCAAAGGTCCTTCCCGTACTGGAGCATCGCCCGAAGCTTCATGCCGATTTCGGTGCCGCCCGGGTCGCGCGTGTATACGAACGTTTCCGTGCCGAAATGCTTTTTCATGAGCGCTATCTGCGTGTCCTTCCCCGCGCCGTCGCCGCCCTCGAATACGATGAATTTTCCGCGCTTCATGCGTGCAGCTTCTTATTGAACCCGCCGGCGACCGTGAGCTCCGCCTTGATAGGCGGGTGCGGGTCGTACCCGTCGAGCGTCACGTATTCCGGCTTGAACGAGTCGAGCGAATCGAACGCCCCGGAAAATCCGACTTCCGGGAACGGCTTCGGCTCGCGCGCGAGCTGTTCCTTCGCCTGCTCGAGATGATTCTCATATATATGCAGGTCGCCGAAGGTGTGCACGAACTCGCCGGGTTCCCTGCCGAGTATCTTCGCGATGACGATGGCGAGAAGCGCGTAGCTCGCGATGTTGAACGGCACGCCGAGGAATATGTCCGCCGAGCGCTGATAGAGCTGGAGGCACACCTTCCCGTGCTTGATGTTCACCTGGTACAGGTTGTGACAGATGGGGAAACGCGCCCCTTCGCCTTTCTTCGCCATCGAATAGAGGTACGGCGGGTTCCAGCTCGTCACGAGCGCGTTATGCGCATCCGGGTCCTTGCGCAGCTCCTCGATTACCCAGCCGAGCTGGTCCACGGTCCGTCCATCCTCCGCCGGCCAGCGGCGCCATGATTCGCCGTATATGTGCGGCAACTCCCCGTTCGCTTCCGCGAACGCCCCGTCCGCCGCGATCTTCGCGATGAATTCGTCTTTCGTGAGCGCGGGCGCTTCGCCTTTCTCCGCCTTCTCCGCGTATATCTTGTACGGGTAGTCGTCCCAGATGTGCACGTTGCGGTCGACGAGATACTTGATATTCGACTGCCCGGACATGAACCAGTAGAGCTCCTCGAGGACGCCCTTCCAGTACACTTTCTTCGTCGTGAGCAGCGGAAAGCCTTCCGAAAGGTCGAAACGTATCTGACGCCCGAAGACGCTGTAGGTCGCGACGCCCGTCCCCTTGTCTACTTGCTTCTCGCCATCGCGAAGCGTTTCGGCGAGCAGGTCGAGGTATCGGTATTCGGGATGGCGTTTCTCCATGGTCATTTCTTCTTGGCTTTTTTTAGTGCCCTTTCTTTCAGGCCAAGCGTCTGCCCGTATTTCGCGCGCTCTAGCGCGCGTTCATGAGGAGAGCGCGGCGGTATGCCGCCTTTCCAATTCTTCTTCCCGTTGCCGTATCGTCCGACTTTCGCGTACTCCGTCGCCGGCGGCGTCTTAAGCTCGGAGAACGTAAGCTGTGCGATTTCCATCTTCGGCCGCAGGATGATGGGGATGGTGTTCGTGTTATAGAGCTCGAAGACGATGTTGAGGAAATGTCCGGGATTCACGAGCCCGGCGGTGTTATGGACGACGAGCCCGATGCGCGCGAGCGAGCTCTTCCCGTTCAGGTGGATGAGGTATTTCTTCGAGCCGAAATAATCGTGCGAGAAGCCGAGCACGGTGACGCCCGGATGGAGGACGAACTCTTCGCCGTCCTTCAGGATGACCTCCCGCATATCCGGAAACACTTTCTTGGTCGGGTCGATGAACGAACCCTTGTGCTGTTCCGAAAGGAGGAAGCGATTCCCGAGCAGGATGTCGTAACTCGCCGGCTGAAGGCGATGCGCGTCGAACGGTTCGAGGACGATGTCCTTCCTTTTCACTGCTTCTGCGATGTCGATATCGGAGAGGTACATGGATGACTCAAGCGTGCATTCTACTCGACGGTAAAGACCTTGTCAGTGCCGTAGTATTCCGGCCAATGCGCGTTGTAGTGCGCGAACATGCGCTCAAGCCGGTCCTGCGGCAATTCTTCGACGCCGAGCCCCTCCATGAGCCCGAGGAGTTCCGCGCGCGCCTCGGGCGCGCGCGCGGCGTCATCGATGACCTTCTCGAATTCGGCGACGTAGCCGTATCCTGCGTTCTTGTCGAGACAGACGTTCGCGCCCTGGAGCGCATACTCCTCGCGCGCGCGCGACCATTTCGCCTGGTAGCGGAACCCCGCGGCGAGCACTTCGCTGTCGAGAGCATCGAGCGAGAATCCCGGAACGGATTGCTCGAATTCCGCGCGCATGACGCCGTTCTCGCTCGAGTCGTCCCCGATGGACGCTTTCATCACGATGCGCGCTTCCCCGTTTTCCGCACGCGTGCGCACCGAAACCTTCGACCCTTTCGCGATTTCCGCGAGCCGCGCCGCATCCGCTGCCGAAAGATGCGCGGCGAGTCGCTTCGCGAGCTCCGCCGGGTCGCCGCCCTCGAAGTAGTGGTTCAGTTGCTCGGATGAACGGACGAGGACGCACGCGCCGTCAAGCGCCTGCATGCGCTTCAAGAGTTCCTCCGCGCGGAGGGCTTCTCCGAGAAGGCTCTTTATCTCTATCTCGTATGAACCGTCCGCCATGGTGCTGCTAGTATAAGCCAGATGGCGAGAAACCCCGATATTGACAAACTCCTCGCGGACGGCCGAGTGTTCATCACCTACGTCCCGCTACGAACCGAAGTGCCTTTCCGCGACTGCCTGCCGATACCGGACGCTTCCGTCGCCTATGAAATCGCGCCGCGCGCGTCCCTAGACCCGTCCGACGAGGCGGCCGCGTCGTTCGCCGCCGCCGCGGGCCGGCCCGCCGCCATCCTCATCCCCGGCAGGCGATTCGATGCTTCGGGAACGCGACACGGCCAGGGCGGCGGATGGTATGACCGCTACCTGTCCCAGGCTCCCAAGAGCTGGCTGCGCATCGGTTTCTGCTTCGAGCGCCAGTTCTCTTTGGAGCCGCTTCCGCGCGAAGCGTGGGACCAGATCATGGACTATCTGCTCGTCGTCGACGAGAAGAACGGCGCGTGCCGCGTCATCGAAACGCACGCACGTGAACGCGCCTAGCGTTGAACACCCGGCACGCTTCACACCATCAAAATCTTCGTCCTATAGGACGAAGATTTTGATG
>JAGWYL010000013.1 GCA_018969385.1 Patescibacteria group bacterium | reverse complement strand
TGCAGTTCAGCAGCAAAGAAAGCGAGGTACTGAATGATTGTCAAACGAATTCGCGGAGACATCTTCGCAGCACCGCAAAGGCACGTCGCCTTCGCGGTCAACACGCAAGGCTACAACGATGCTGGATTCGCGGGGCAGGTTTCTGCGCAGATCTGGCCGAAGCTAGCTAACACCGGCGGCAACGCGCTCGGTGAAGTGCTCAACTACAAGAGCGGCGCAAAGATCTACCATGCGCTCGTCTGCCACTCGCTCGATGCGGGCGGTTGGGACGAGACACCGCGGGTTGCACGCGAGTGCCTCGACAAAATCAATGTGCCCGACAGCGAGGAGATTGCCGTCGTGCTGATGGGCTCAGGCCCAATTGGACTCATGCAAGGCGCGGATGTCAACGCGATTCTCGCCGGCATGGAGCAGAGCCGGAAGAAACTCGTGGTCTACACGCGATAATAATGGAAGGAAGCAAGAACAACCTGACATTAAGGGCGCTCACGGCTTCGACCGGTGGGCGCTCTTTCTTTTTATCCCTTTCAATAGCGAGTGCGGCGGGGTGTGTTTAAGGGTATGCTGGCGGCAATGGAAATCCGCCCGATACGAACGCGCATATATGAAGAGGGCGAAGACCTCGCGGAGTTCGTCGCGGCACACGTGAAGAAGCTTCCGGAAGGAGCGGTGCTCGCCGTGACCTCGAAAATCGTCGCGCTTGGCGAAGGGCGCACGGCGCCCTTCGGGGATGAGGCGAGCAAGGCGCGCCTCATCCGAAGCGAAAGCGAGTGGCTCACGCGGACCAAGTACGTGTGGCTCACGCTCTCTGGCGGACTCCTCACCGCAAACGCAGGCGTGGATGAATCGAATGCGGACGGGAAACTCATCCTCCTGCCGAAAGATAGTTTCGCGGCCGCGGCGAAACTGCGCAGAGCGCTCATGAAGAAACACGGCGTGAAGAAACTCGGGGTCGTCATCACGGACAGCCGCACGACGCCGCTACGCGCCGGCACGACGGGCGTCGCGCTCGGCTATGCCGGCTTCAAGGGACTCAAGGACTACCGCGGCACGAAAGACCTTTTCGGCCGCGCGTTCCACTTCTCGAAAGTGAGCGTCGCCGATTCGCTCGCGAGCGCCGCGGCGCTCGCTATGGGCGAAGGCGCGGAGCGCCAGCCGCTCGCGCTTATCACAGATGCTCCCGTGGAATTTACGGAGCGCGTGAAGAAGGGCGAGCTCGTCATCCCGCCGGAGGACGACATGTACGGGCCGTTCCTCGCGCCGCTTCTCCCGAAACACCGTTAGTCCGTGCTACAGTTTTCATAATGCTTGCATCGCGCACCGCGCGTCTCATCGCCGCTCCGGTCATAGCGCTTTCCGCCGGCGCCCTCGGGTACGGTCTTTCCGCCGCGAGTACGGACGGGGCGAATGCGAATCCGGCGAACGTCCGCGTCATCTATTCGCTCGACAAGAAACAGGACGACAAGGAAATCATCGCGCTCATCGACGGCGCGCGGAAGTACGCGTACTTCGCTATGTACGAATTCACGCTGAAGGATATCGCGGACGCTCTCGTCGCCGCGAAAGAGCGCGGCATAGACGTTCGGGGACTCGTGGACGCGGGAGAGAGCGGGAACTCGTATGACGCGCCCATCATCGCGCAGTTGCGCGCTGCGGGCATTCCCGTCTTCACCGAACATCACGCGGACGGCAGCGGCATCATGCACATCAAAGCCATCGTCACGGACCAGGCGTACGCCTCCGGCAGCTATAACTGGACCGGTTCCGCGACGAACGAGAATGACGAGGTGCTCGAGATAGGCACGGACCCCGCGCTTCGCGCGCGCTACGAAGAAATCGTCAAAGGTCTCATCGACAAGTACGGCGCGGCGCAAGGCGCCCTGCCCGCCGGAACCTCCTTTACGCCGGCGGGGACGTACGATTACATGCAGGCACCCGCGCACGTGGGCGAATACGCGAGCGTCACGGGAACCGTGCACGATGTCTACCGCTCCGCGGGCGGCACGATATTCCTCGACTATTGCGCGAGCTACAAGACATGCCCGTTTGCGGGCGTCATCTTCGCCACGGATGCGAGCAAGTTCCCCGCACTCGACTCCTACGGCGGAAAAAAGCTCACGCTCACCGGCACCATCTCGTCCTATCAAGGCCGCGCTGAAATCGTCCTCTCTTCTCCCTCTCAGATAGGACTTCAGTAGCGGCTCCCGGCTCACGCCGGGACATGCAAGAGGCCCGCCGATGGATACGGCGGGCCTTAAGAATCGTCCACGGCGCGGTTCAGGTGCTTGCGGCGTAGACGACGAGAAGCAGGACGAGAAAGATTCCGGTGCCGAACGCGGCGAGCGGATGTCCCAAGCATGCCCGCGACAGGAACGCCGCGAACCGGTCAGGCCATCCCTCAGCCTCCTCCTGCAGGTGAAGCGCGAGCGGGTCGGTTTCCATGGTACCTCCTAACCGTGTGCGAAAAGTGAAAGAACCGCGACCGCGCCGAGTGCTATCACCGTGGCGATTGCGAGCGTGCAAAGGTTCCGTGCGAGGGACGCGCGCGTCCATTCGCTTCCCGGCGGCGCGAGCCGTTCGCGTGCATCAGGCATGCTGCCCTCCTCTTCCGTTCGATGCATGGCGACTATAGCGCATATCATCAGTGCGAGGAAGACGCGCGCCTTGCGGGGTACCCTCTTTCCGTGTTACCGTTAGCCCACTAAACACACCGCTTTGGCTAACGAAACCGTACGAATAAACCGTGAGATCCGCGCCCGCGAGCTTCGCGTTCTGGGCGCCGCCGGAGAGAACCTGGGGGTGCTCTCCCTCGAGAACGCGCTCGCGGCGGCCGAAGCGGCCGGCCTCGACCTCATAGAGATATCGCCGCTCGCGAACCCGCCGGTTGCTAAAGTGATGGATTATGGTAAATTCGAGTACGAGCGAAGCAAGAAAGAGAAGGCCGTCAAGGCGAAGGCCAAGGTCTCGGAAACCAAGGAAGTCCAGATAAAGGTGGGTACCGGCGAGCATGACATGATGCTCAAGGCCAAGAAGGCCGCCGAATGGCTCGCCGAAGGACACCGCGTCCGCGCGGAACTCTTCCTCAAGGGCCGGTACAAGGGCATGAGCGAGGAGTTCCTCAAGGACCGCCTGGAAAAATTCTTGCAACGCATACCGTACGCGTACCGGGTCGCCGAACCCGTCACCCGGAGCCCGAAAGGATTCGCGGGCGTCATCGAGCGGGACCAGATAGCGCAAGCGAAACGGGAAAAGGAGCAGTCAACCGCAGCACCACAACCATGAAAACGAACAAATCGTATACGAAGCGCATCCGTGTCACCAAGCACGGGAAGCTGATCGCGCGCAAGCCGGGACAGAATCATTTCAATGCGAAGCAGTCCGGCAGCGAACGCGGCGCGAAGCGCCGCGCGACGAAGCTCGTGATAAGCAACCGCGCCCGCCGCCGCTTCTTCCCCGGAGCGTAATTATCGAGAACCGTTAACGACGTATCGTATGCCTAGAGTAAAAGGAGGAATGATGTCGGCGAAGCACCGCCGCAACGTCTTGAAGCGCGTGAAGGGCTATCGTCACGGACGCTCGAAGAAGGAGCGCCAGGCGCATGAGGCGCTTCTCCACGCGGGGAAGCACGCATTCAAGGACCGCCGCGAGAAGAAGAACGTCTTCCGCCAGCTCTGGATAGTCCGCCTGAACGCGGCTGTCCGCGAGAACGGACAGAAGTCGTACTCGACGTTCATCGGGAAGCTGAAGAAGCGGAAGATTGAGCTCGACCGGAAAGTCCTCGCCGAATTCGCCGCCGAATATCCCGAGATATTCGCGCGCATCGCGAAGAACGTCGGATAAGCGCTTTTGCACCGACGAAGCCGCCGCCCCCTAGGGGGCGGCGGCTTCGTCTTACGGTATACTTCCCCCTAATGTCCCGCCGCAGCCTCCCTTCCGGCGTCCGCTCGCTCGCCTTAGCACGCACCGTCCGCTACATCGGCTGGGGATTCAGCGAATCGCTCATCCCCGTCTTCATCATGAGCCTCGCGGGTTCCTATGCGGCGGCCGGCCTCGTGCGCGCGACGTACGATGTCACCTTGCTGCTCGCGCTTCCGCTCCTCGGCCTCCTGGCCGAACGGTATCCGGCGAAATGGCTCGTGGTCGCCGGGCTCCTGCTGTACCCCTTCGTCGGCTTCTCCTATTTCCTCGCCGGAGCAACCGGACTGCTCGCCTTCATCGTCATCGCCCGCGCGATAAACGGCGTCTCGTGGGGACTCGACGCCACCGGCATCGACACGTATTTCAGGCGGCTCACGCCGGTCGGCTCCATCGCTTCGGCATTCGGTTTCCTCGACATGCTTTCCGAACTCGGCTGGATCGCGGCGGCGCTCGCCGGCATCTGGCTCGTGCGCTTCTTTACAGTCCCGGAGCTGCTTCTCCTCGTCATACCGTTCTCGCTCCTCGCGCTTCCGTTCGCGCTTCGCGCGCGCCGCGACCATCCTTCGATGGGAAACGCGAAGCGCGCGATGACGCTGCGGTCCGCATACCGGCATGCGCTTGCCGAGTGGGAAAGCTGGCACGGCGAACTGCGCCTTCTCGCGTTCCTCCTGCTCTTCAGCGAAGCCATTACGGTGCTCATAGATTTCTTCGTCCCCATCGATATCTACGAAAAGAGCGCGAGCCTCGCGCTCGTCATAGTCTTCACCGTCGTGTCCGCCCTGCCCTTCATCTTCGGCTACCTGCTCGGGAAGTTCGCGGACCGCCACGACAAGCCCCGCCTCGTCGCGCTTGCCTGCGGCGCGATGGCGCTCATCCTGCTCGCGCTTTCGCTCCCGCTCCCGTACCTGCTCGTCGTGCTCGCGGGACTCCTGCTCGGCACCCTGCTTGAGCTCATAACGATTCTTGAGCGGAGCATCGCCACGGAACTCGTGCCGGCAACGCATTTCGGCCGCCTCGATTCCGTCTTTTCCATCGTCACCGGCATAAGCGACCTTGCCGCGCCACCTCTCTTAGGCGCCCTGCTCATGCTCATCGGTCTTCCCGCGCTCGCCGCAATCCTTGCCGCTATCGCGCTCGCCTTCGCGTTCGTCTTCCTCTCCCGCGGCCGCCGCCGCGGCAGGCCGCGCGGCATCTCGCTTACCGACCTCATTCCCCCGCCCGAACACAAAGTCTGAACGCAGTATCCCTTTTCGTCCGCGAAATCGAGTTCGCTATACCGCCTTGGGCTCCGCGCTTCTGCGCGTGAATTCCGCCTTGATCGCAGCCAGCATTTCATGCGCTTCGAGCATATTCTGAAAATTCTGGTTATAGAGACTCACGTCTTGTGAGCCGGTAGGGTTGATGTCGTACAGGAGCGGTTTTACCGCAATGCCTTGCATCGGGTCGGGCACGAGCGGATCGACGACCCGTTCAGCCTTCGGCAGCATGATGTCGACATTTCTCCCTGTGATGCGGGCGATGAGCTCGAATCCCGCCTGCGTGAGTCGGAGCTTCAACATGCTCGTCTTGGGTATCGATGCCTTCATTTCAAGGCGCGACTTAGTGCGCGCCGCCTCGCGTTGTCCGAACGCGACGAGGTCATCAGGGCGCACTCCCGCGTTGTAGAGCATGCGGAGCTCCTCCGCGCTTTCACCGATGAATCTCCCTTCTTCTGCGGCCGCGGCTTTTGCCTCCTGTTCGCGCTTCACATACAAATCCGGCGCATCCATATAATCTCGGAACGCTCGCGCATCCGCGGCCGCTTCTTCGAGCACGTCCTGCACCGCTTTCCGTATTTCGGGGTCCTGTATATCTTCGGCGGCAAGCTCGACATGTTCCTGTTCCGCTGCCGGCGCTGTCTTTGGCATCCTTTCCATGACGACTGGGAAAATGGGCGAATAACAGATACCAGTGTACTACAAGGAGAGTTCCCTGCCGGTTACGCCGCAATGAGCCCGGCGTCGTCTGGCTCTGCGGCGCGTACTACAAGCGTCCCTTTCATGCCGCTTGATTTTAACAGGCTTAGAGCGTTTATTCGACACTCCACGTACCGAGAGGTCTGCCATTCACGAGCTGCCAAAACGAGAAGCGGCGGCAGTAGTCTTCACCTGCTTCAAGCGAAAGCACAGGGAGCATGACACCCGCGGCGCGAAGCGCCGCGGTGGTTTCTGGAAGATTCGCTTCGGGCACTTCCAGGTGCGTCATGTCTTCAAATCGAATCGGCGACACAGCACGCCTCTCGTGCAGGTTGAAAAAGTGCGAGCCGTATTGGAACTGCACCGCCCCGCGCTTCACGCCAATGAGTATGGAGTAGTTATTCGGGATGTCCGTGCCCTGTATGAAAATGCTCGTGAGCGTGTGCGGCTGCGTCGAGACCTTGCGCGTCCAGCGCGTGATCTTTTGCGAATAGTCGAGAACGTGCGAACCGAATCCGTATTCTAAAAACGCTGCGAGCTTCGCGGTACCGAAAAAGTAGTAGCCCCAAAGGTACCGCGAGCGATACTCATTCCGGAGCCGCTTGCCGTTCGGCATATACATGCCCGCGTAGAGCCGGGCATACATGCGCTGCTTGGCGAGCGAGACACTCCGCACCGTGCCGCGCTTTCGGTCCCAGTCGTCTTCATGCGGCACGAGCCCGCCGTCTGCGATAATCTGCGCAAGCACGTCTATCACACTCCCGTCTTCTCCATACCGACACCGCCCCGTCCCATGCCAGCACCCGGCTTCGGCATATAGTTCTGCGATTGATTTCATACGGAATTACCTTCAAGCAAGCCGCGCATCGCTTCCTTTCCTTTCGCAAGGCCCTCCTGGTATGCCCTCTCAAGCTGCGCGTGGTCTTTGCAAAAAGAAGACGTGCGCAAATCGCTTGCGGCAACGAGCACATTCGGTCGGCCACGCAGCGTTCTCTCCCACTTCGCACGCTTGAAGCCAGCGCGCATGTAGCGATTCGCGACCTCGACGCTCTCCAGGCACGTGAACAGGATGTACACGATAAGCGGAGTCAGGAAATTCATGCGGCTTAAGAACGTCTCCTTCGCATTCACGATGTACACGACCGTCTTGTCGGCGTGCTCCTTGGCGATACGCACGTCAATGTCGGAAGCGATGGTATCGCCATCGAAGTATTCCACGCCGTCTATCACGGGAATCGTGGACGTGACGGGTGTCATGGACGCGCTCGCCATCACCTTTTCGTATGCGTGCGGGTCCTGAACGGGCAGGTACTCGTGCGTCTTCTCGGAATTGTTAAATACTTTCACGTAGAACGGAATCGAGGACGCCACGAGCCCTTGCATGTCTATCTTATCTTCGGAAGACAAGATGACGCGCTTGAAATATTCGAAGTCAAAAATCTCGTCGATGGGGGCGCTCGGAAAGAAGGCGCGTCTGACTGCCTGGAAGAAATAGCGCGCGAAGTGCGGTTTAAGGAATCGCTCGTCGCCAAAGCGCGTAAAGAACGTTCGCGCACCGAGCGCGGATTGCCGCATGAGGTACCGCGCCGCGATAGGCCCGCCGACGGACACGGCATAGACCGAGTGAATTCGATCGCGTATCCGTTCATCCTCAAACGCCTCGAGCACACCGGACGAGAATATGCCTGCCATGCCGCCACTCCCGACGATAAGCACGATGTCTTTCTGCGGAGCCATGCTAGCGAAGATTTAGGGCAGTCGTATGATGTTTAGCAAAAAGAGGGCGGCCACTATGCCGAGAACAACGCCGATACCTTCTCCTCGCGTAATCTGTTCCTTGTACATAAAGAGGCCGGCAAGGACAGTCGCAATCATGGTCAAGAGAAGCATGATTGAGCTTCCGACAGCGAGGCCGGTTCGTCGGATTACCAGCATCCACGTCACTGCCGCGAGCACGCTGCACCCGAGCACGAGCACCGCCCACAACCTTGAGCTTGGGTATGTAGCCCACATCTTCGAGAGGCTGTCGCCGGTAGCCGAAAAGAGAAAATTGAGCCCGAGAAGCGCAATGAGGAGCCACGGGATTTGCATGGGCACAGTATACTAAACTGGTGCCCCGATACCTCTTTGGCGTCGTCATCGCATTTTTCGAACCCGTCTTCCATGGCGGGTGCAATATTATCGACCACTTTCTCTCCGCGAAGGTGTTCCCGCGGCTCACGACGCTCGTGTTCTTCGGAAAGAGCGTCACGCTGCTGTTCCTCCCCATCGTGTGGTACTTGAGCCCGCCCACGCGGCTCTCGCCGCTCCCCCTCGCGCTCGTCTTCGGCATCGCGTGCATCGAGGTTCTCTACAACTTCCCGTACTACTACGCGCTGCGGGTCATCGACACCTCCATCGTGGCATCGCTCTTCTCCATCGGCAGGATATTCGTGCCTATCCTCGCGTACATCGTCGTCGGCGAGCGGCTCCTGCCTGTCCAGTACTTCGGCTTCGCGCTCATCACGGTCGCGGCACTCGCGCTCACCTTCGACCGCTCACGGCTCCGTTTCAATAGCGCGGTCTTCCTTATGGGCTTCGTTTCGCTCATCCTTGCGGTGGAGACCATCATGTATAAGTACGCGTTCACGCACGGCGCAAGTTGGGGCAGCGTCGTCGTGCCCATGATGTTGTTCGAGTTCTGCATCATCGCGCTCGGGTACGCTGCAACCGGCGGCACGCGCACGGTTCGTGCTGATTTCGGCACGGTACGCGCGTCGTGGAAGCTGTTTTTCGGGAACGAATTCTTCGGCTGGCTCGGCAACATGGGCGACTCGTTCGGCGTTTCCGTGCTGCCGGCAACGGTGGCGCGCGCGATAGGCAGCACGCAGCCCATCTTCACATTGCTCTACGCGTCCCTATTTAAACGGAAATACCCGGGAGTGTTCCGTGAACAGCTCGGGACGCACGCGGCCATAAAACTCATCTGGTTTTCTGTGATAATCGTGGGCGTTGTTCTCGTGGTTTCGTTCGGTGCTACGAGCGTGTAACGGAGTCTTTCGAAATGAGCCAGGATTGTTCGACGTCGGGGACGATTGCCGTGGCGCCGAGGAAATCGTGGATGCGCTGGGCAAGGAAGCGCTCGGCGGACGGTTCGCCGAGCGCCACGAAGATGGTCTTCGTACGCCCGCTCTCAAGCGACTTTTCCGCGAATGAGAGGAGGCCGTCGCGGTCGGCGTGGCCGGACCAGCCTTCGAGGATGTCCACGTGCGCGCGTATCGCCACTTCTTCCCCGCCGAGCGTGACGCGCGGCGCGCCGCTTTCCATGCGGCGGCCCGGGGAACCGGGCGCCTGGTATCCGACGATGATGAGCGAACTCTTCGGGTCCGGAAGATACTTGCGCTCCCAGATGCCGATGCGGCCGCCATGGCTCATGCCCGCGCCCGCGATGATGAGCTTCTGCCGGTGGTCGCGCTCGATGCCGCGCGATTCTTCGCGCGACAGGGTCTTCGTGAGGAATGGAAATTCGAAGAGGCTCCCTTCGCGCTTCATCTCGTCCTCCGCTTCCGGCTTGAAATAGGTCGGGCCCCATTTCTCGTACACGCGCGTCACGTTGATGGCCAAGGGCGAATCGAGATAGACCGGAATCTTCGGCAGTTCGCCCGCAGCGAAGAAGTTGGAAAGCTCGTAGAGCATGAGCTGCGTGCGTTCGATGGAGAACGCGGGCATGAGGATATTCCCGCCGCGCGCTATCGCGGCCTTGAGCGTATCGCGGAGCCGAAGGACGCGGTCGTCCCGCCCGGGATGCAGGCGGTCGCCGTACACGCTCTCCATGAGGATGGCATCCGCATCCGGTATCGCCTCCCAGTCGGGCAGGAGCGGCGAAGGCGAATTGCCGAGGTCGCCCGTGAGCGCGAGGGTCGTGCCGTCCGCCGTGTCGGTGAGCCGCACGCTCGCAGAGCCGAGGATGTGGCCGGTATTGCGCAGGTAGCAGGATATGCCGGGCGCTATTTCCTTTTCCGTATGGTAGTCGAGCGTCTCTATGAGCGGGAACGTCGCGTCCACGTCCTCCTGCGTGAAGAGCGGCTGCATGCCGAGGCGCTTCGCATCCTCGAAGAGGATGCCTACCGAATCCTGGAGTATGAGTTCCGCGAGGTCCTTCGTAGCAGCGGTCATGTAGAGCTTCCCGCGGAAACCCTCGTGCACGAGCTTCGGGATGCGCCCCACGTGATCGAGATGCGCATGCGTGAGCACGAGCGCATCGACGGTCGACGGGTCGTACGGGAATCTTCCGTACATCTGTTTCTCGCAGAAATCGGTTCCCTGCTCCATGCCGCAATCGACGAGGACGCGCGCGCCGCCGGTCTCGACCATGAAGTTCGAGCCCGTGACCGTGCCTGCGCCGCCGTACGGGGTGAGTCTCAGCGCCATATCGTCCTGCGCGCTATCGCGTATATGAGCAGCGCGCCAAGCGCGTCCATGAGGAGGTCGAGCGAGGTGTCGAACGCGTAATTCAGCGCATGCGGCGTGCCGATGGCGATTTCGTACGCTTCCCAGCCGAACGCGATTACCGCGACGACGAGGATGAAGCGCAGCGGACGGAACGTGCGCAGGAGACCCACGGCAAGCGAGCCGGACATCATGCCGCCGAGGAAGTGCATGACCGTGTCGGACCAGACGTACCGCCAGTACAAGTGGTCCGCGACCGCCCATCCTTCAAGCCCGGCCAGAAGCGCGGCGAGCGAAAGGGCGGCGAAGAGCCAGCGGAGCCGTGAGGGGTCGCGCGGCGCGTTCAAGAAGGGATGCGAAGACATGATAGGGAAACTGTACCATGCGAGCGGAGCATGGAGTGAGACGCGCCGCGGCACCGGCGGAGCATCCACAAGAAAACCGCCTCGTGGGCGGTTTTCTTGTGGAGCCATCCGGTTTAGCAACCTCATGGTGCTAGGTGGGTATCCGCTCAGTCCCAAGTGGGTATCCCGGAGGACGCCGATGAGAGGTGAATGTGGATTCCCGTGCGAGAATCAAGTTGCGTTTTCAAAAATGGCTCCATGACCAGTATACCGAGCGCCAGGGAAAGCGCGCATGAATGTCATGGGGATACGTGATTAGGACATACGAAATGCGAACTGCCCGCCGTACGGCGGGCAGTTCGCTCGGTCTTCGAGCGCCCCTACTCCCCGTGGCGCTTATAGGAGTGGATGACGGACTTTCCGAACCAATACTCTATCTCGTGCGCGGCCTCTTCCGGCGTTTCGGACGCGTGGACGATGTTCGCAACCGCGCGCTTCTCCGCATTCGCGAGCGCCGGAGAGTCATTGGAGAAATCCCCGCGGATGGTGCCCATATCCGCCTGGTACGGCATCGTGGGGCCGGCAATCTTGCGCACCATGTCCACTGCATGGATGCCTTCCACGACCATGCGGACGAGCGGAGCGGAGGTCATGTAGTCGATGACCCACTTGCGCACGTGCGGGCCGATCTCCTCCGGCTTGTCCGTGCCGAAATCCTCGAGCGGGTCGTAGCCGTATTTCTCATACGTCTTCAAGGTCTTCTCTCCGAGGCGCGTAATCCACGCGGGGTCCTTCGGATAGTGGTTGTCTATCTGTTCCGCCGTCGGCTGGAACATCTCAAGGGCGACAATCTTGAGGTCGCGCTGCTCGAAGCGCTTGATAATCTCGCCGATGAGGCCCTTCTTGACCCCGTCCGGCTTCACCATCACGTACGTCTTTTCTTCTTTGGGACTTCGCTTTGCCATAAGTAAACGTTCCGATAAAAATAAAAGCCTCGCGGCGTATCCGTTCAGTATACGCTACGCGGACCCGCTGCGCCAGACGGACCGAAGGGAGAGAACGAAAGCGAAAATGTTACCATATATGCATATATAGTAACATTTTCGCTCTTCCAGGCGGGCGTCCGCCGCTTCCGCTTCCGTTTTCGCTTCCGTTTTCCGCGTTCTCACAACGCCTTTGGCCGCGGCAAGGCCGCGCGGCGCTTCAGGATTCCGTCTCCCCGGGACGGCGCGTGAGGATGAGCGTCTCGTCCTTCTCGATGAGGATGGTGTGCTCGAAATGCGCGGAGCGCGAACCGTCCCTGGTGCGGTACGTATAGCCGTCTCCCGCGACGGCGACGGCCGCCTTCCCTTCGTTCGCGATGGGCTCGAGCGCGAGCACCATGCCCTCCTTAAGGAGCGGACCCGTACCCGCACGTCCGAAGTTCGGGATGAACGGCTCTTCATGCACGGCGGCGCCGACCCCGTGGCCGCCGAGCTGCTTCACGATGGAGAATCCGCTTCCCTTGAACGCGGTTTCTATGGCGTGCGATATGTCGCCCACGCGATTGCCGGGACGCGCGGCGGCGATGCCTAGGCGTAGCGCGTCGCGCGTCGTGTCCATGAGCGCACGCGCGGCCTTGTCCGTCTTTCCGACCGCGACGGTGATGGCGGAATCGACGATGAACCCTTCGTGCGAAAGGCCGAGGTCGAGCCCCACGATGTCGCCTTCTGAAAGCGTGCGCGGCGACTCGTTCGGGATGCCATGCACTATCTCGTCGTTCACGGAAACGCAGAGCGTCGCCGGATAGGGACGATCCGCGCCTTCGGGCGTATAGCCGAGGAAGCAGGGCTCGTCTCCCGCATCGCGGATGAGTTTCTCCGCGAGGTCGTCGAGCGTCTCCGTGGAAACGCCCGGCCGGACCGCCTTCTCGAGTTCGGAAAGCACGAGGCCGAGCCGCTTCCCCGCTTCGATGAGTTTCGTCCGCTCTGCCGCTGACTTCACCGTCATGCCGCGATGAGTTTCCGGATATCGGCGAGGATGGCCTCGCGCGTCTGTTCGCCGTTCACATCCGTGAGCACGCCCTTCGTACGAAAGAAGTCGAGCACCGGCTCGGTCTGCTTCGCATACGTCTCGAACCGCGCGCGGATCTTCGCTTCGTCATTGCTGTCCGGACGGTCTTCCGTCTTGGCGCGCTCAAGCATGCGCCGGAGCGATTCTTCTTCCGATACGGCGAGATGAAGGACGCGGTACGGGCGTTCGAGCCATGCGAGCACGTCGTGGGCGAGTTCGGCCTGCCCCACCGTGCGCGGGAATCCTTCGCACACCACGCCATCTTCGGGTGCGAGCGCGAGGAGCGCATCCTCGTAGAGATACGAAGGAAACCAGTCCGGAACGAGCTTGCCCGCGTCATAAGCGGCGCGCACGCGCTCGCCCATCCTGCCGCCTCCATCGCGCAATTCCTTGAACTTATCGCCCGTCGAGAACACGCCCCAGCCGAGCCCTTCGGCGAGGAGCTTCGCCTGCGTACCCTTTCCCGAGCCGGGACGGCCGAAAAGGAATACGGTCTTGATAGTTGCGCCTTCCATATATGCGGTTATGATGCGCATACTAGCAGCATCCGCGCGATTTGGCATCCTATGAAAAAACACGTCATCACCATCACGGGCGCTCTCGGGAGCGGCAAGTCCTCGACGGCCAACGGCGTCGCGAAGGAGCTCGGCTACGAGCGCTTCTCGGCGGGCGATTTCCAGCGCGCGGCGGCGGCGTCTCTCAACCTGCCGTACGACCAGTACCAGAAGCTGGCGGAGCAGGACCCGCAGTACGACCACCGCGCGGATGACGCGCTCATCGAGGCGGGTAAGAGCGAAAAGCGCGTCATCGATGCGCGGCTCGGCTATCACTTCATCCCCGACTCGTTCAAGGTCTTCCTCACGCTTCCGCCTCAAATCGCGGCGATGCGCATCCTCAAGGACGCGCAGTCGAATCCGAACCGCCACAAGGAGACGATGCACGGCGCGAAGGACGTTCCCACGATAGCGAAGAGCATCGAGGCGCGGCGCGAGAGCGAGCGGCATCGGTACGAGAAATACTACGGCATCAAGGACCCGTTCGAGCGGAGCAATTTCGACCTCGTCATCGACACGTCCGAGACCGTGCTGCCCGAGGTCGTCGAGAAAGTCATCGCCGCATACCGTGAGTGGCTCGAAGAGTGAGGTACACTGAACTCATGAACGCCTCTTTGCGATTCTTGCCCGGAGACGTCCTTAGGAAAACGAAAAAGCCCCGACCTTTCGGCCGGGGCTTTTTCGTTCGTACGATAATCAAGTACTCTCTTCTAAGTCACGCTAGAACCGCGAAAATCATGGGAGATGCGAGGCACGGTACTGATAAGGCGCTTTCGATTGCCACAAACCGAGAAAATGGCCTTGGATGCGAGGCGCAGGCGAGGAGCGAAGTGAGGCGTACTGAAGCGTACGATGAACGAGCCCCGGAGCCTGCAACGAAGCAGACGAGGCTATTTTGTCGGTTCCCCTCTAATACTCACGCAACGATATCTGGGCGTCGATTTTCTGCACCAGGTCGAGGACGACCTGCACGGCGATGAGGAGCGCGGTGCCGCCGATGAGGAGCGCGGTGATGCCCGTCAGTCCTTGGATGATGAACGGGATGACGGCAAGGAGGCCGAGGAAGACGGCTCCGGGAAGCGTGACGCGGTTCACCACGTTCTCGATGAACGTCTCCGTCTCGCGGCCGGGACGAACCCCCGGGATGAACGCGCCCGTCTTCTGGAGGTTCTCGGCGACGCGCGTCGGTTCGAACGTTATCGAAGTGTAGAAATACGTGAAGAGTATGACGAGGAAGAAGTAGACCGTGCCGTACTCCCACGGGTTCGCCACGAAGCCCGAATACCACGTGCTCGCGGCCGTCGCCCAGGTCGCGCCGGTTGCGGAAAGCACGGAGAACGCCATCTGCGGGAGAAGCAGGAGCGAGAGGGCGAAGATGATGGGAATCACGCCGGCCTGGAGGAGGCGTATGGGAAGGTATGTCGCGGCGCCCGAAGACATCGCCGCGCCCCGCACCTGGCGCGCGTAGGCGATGGGGATGGCGCGCTCGGCATCGGATACGACGACGACCGCGAATACGGAAACGAGCGCGAGCGCGGCGAATCCGAGGAAAGACGGGATGTCCGCGAGCGTCGCCGCGTAGAGCGCCTGCGAGACGCCGGACGGGATGCGGGAGGCGATGCCGGCGAAGATGATGAGCGAGACGCCGTTGCCGACGCCGAATTCGGTGACAAGCTCGCCGAGCCACATGAGCAGGATGGAGCCCGCGGATACGAGGAGGACGTTCGCGACGAGCGAAAGAGGGTTCAGGGACGCGATGATGCCCTCGCGCGTGAGGAGCTCGAGGAAGCCGAACGCCTGCACGATGGCGAGCGGGATTGTGATGCCGCGGGAGATCTGGATGAACTTCGCGCGTCCGGCCTCGCCCTCCTCCGTGTACATGCGCTTTATGTTCGGGAATATCACCGTCGCGAGCTGCATGATGATGGACGACGTGATGTACGGGCCGACGCCGAGCATGACGACGGACAGCTGCGAGAGGCCGCCGCCCGAGAAGACGTTCAGGAGACCGAAGAACTGGTTGTTCGCGAAAAACTGTTCGAGCGCCGCGCGATTCACGCCCGGAACCGGGATAGCGGCAAGGAAACGGAAGGCCGCGAGCGCTCCCACGAGGAAGAGGACGCGGTTACGGAGCGCGGCGTCGCTGGCGATGAGTGAGAGCTTCCTGAAGAATCGGTTAATCATGGGTAACCGTGCCGCCGGCCTTCTCGATGGCGGCCGCGGCGGCGGCCGATACGACGCAGCCTTTCACGGTGAGCGCCTTCGTGAGTTCGCCGGTGCCGAGTATCTTCACGGCGGGCGCGCGGCGTCCGACGCGGCGGATGATTCCTTTCTTCGCGAGGGTCACGCGCGACACCTCTTCTCCTGCGGAAAACTTCGCTTCGAGCGCGGCGAGATTCACGGGCACGAGCGCCACCTTCGGCCGCACGGTGCGGCTGCGGTTCTTTCCGTGGCCGCGGCGCTTCGGAAGCTTCTTGATGAGGTCGCGTATCTCCGGACGTATCTTGTGCCCGGCGCGCGCGGTCTGGCCTTTGCCGCCGCGGCCGCTCGTCTTGCCGCGCTTGCCGCCGCGGCCGACCACGACGCTCCGGATGCGCTTATGACGACGTTTGAGGGTGTGGAGCTGCATAGGAAATCTATTTGTTGCGGAGGCTCGAGAGCGCCGCGACCGTCGCGCGCGCGATGGTAAGCTTGTTCTTCGAACGCGTGTGAATCTTCGAGACCACGTCCGTGACGCCGGCGAGCTCAAGCACGGTGCGGACCGCGCTGCCCGCGACGAGGCCGCGGCCGGGGGACGGGATGAGTTCGACGGTCGACGACGCGTACTTCTCGCGCACGTCATGCGGGATGGAATTCTCCCGCGTGCGAGCGACGGTGATGAGGCGCTTGCGCGCTTCGCGGGTCGCTTTCTCTATCGCGAGCGCGGTGTCCGCGCCCTTGCCGAGGCCGACGCCGACGCGTCCCTTCTTGTCGCCTATGACGACGACGACGCTGAAGCTGAAGCGGCGGCCGCCCGCCATGACGCGCGCCACGCGGCGCACGTCGATGGTGACCTGGTCGAACTCCGAACGCGGGCGGTCGTCGCGGCGGCCGCGGCGCTCACCGCCGCCCGGTCCGCGCCGTCCGCGGATGGTGCGGTCCGCGCCGAGCGGAGCGCCGGAGCGCGCAGGCTTCGCTTCCGCCGCCTTCGCGGGTTCCGTCGTTGTCGTCGTTTGCATGGTTTCGGTCATATCGGGATGTACTAAAATTCGAGTCCGCCTTCACGCGCCGCATCCGCGAACGCCTTCACGCGGCCGCCGTACGTGTAGCCGCCGCGGTCGAAGACGACCGCGGCGACGCCCGCCGCCTTCGCGCGCTTCGCGATTTCCGTCCCCATGGCCTTCGCCTGGGCAAGCATCGAACCCGGATGCGCGCGGCCGTCGACCGCGGCGAGCGTCGTGCCCGCTTCGTCGTCGATGAGCTGCGCATACACGAAGCGGTTCGAGGTGAACAGGGAAAGGCGCGGACGCGCGGCCGTGCCCGTGACGCGGGCGCGGATGCGCGCGTGGCGGCGCTTGCGCAGATCGTTCTTGCTTTTCGCTTGGATCTTCATAAATCGTTATACGGCTTTCTTGCCCTGCTTCCGGCGGATGACCTCTCCTTCGTATCGGATGCCTTTGCCGAGGTACGGCTCAGGCGGCTTCACGCGGCGGATATCCGCGGCGAACTGTCCTATCGCCTCCTTGTCTATGCTCTCGAGCGCGATGGAGTTCTTCTCGACAGAAGCGGTGATGCCTTCCGGAATCGCGAGCGTGACCGGGTGCGAGAAGCCGACCGTGAGGACGAGGTTCTTTCCCTTCTGCTCCACGCGGTAGCCGACGCCTTCGAGGATGAGCACGCGGCGGTACGGCGCATCGACGCCCTTCATCATGTTCTTCACGTGGGACGCGAACGTGCCCGTGAGCGCCTTGGCAAGACGGGAGGCGTTCTTCGGCGTCACGACGACGCCCTGGGGCGTCACTTCGATGGCGACGGAAGGATGCACGCGCTTCACGAGCGTCCCCTTGGGGCCCTTCACGGAAACGGAACCAGCCGCGACGCTTACTTCCGTCTTCGGCGCTACAGGAATGGGTTTTTTTGCGAGTCGCGACATAACCGTATTACCAGATGAGGAACAGCGCTTCGCCGCCGACGCGGTCCCGGCGCGCTTCCGAATCCGTGACGACGCCGCGCGGCGTGGAGATGAGGCGCGCGCCCGTGCCGCCCTTCACCTGGTGCACATCCCGATGCGAGACATAGAAACGGCGGCCCGGCTTCGAGCTGCGGCGCACGCCGCGAATCTTCGGAACGCCGCGCTCGTCATAGGCGAGCGTGACGATGAGGTTCTTCTTCTCCTTCCCCTCTTCCTTCACTTCGGACACGAAGCCTATCTCCTTGAGCTTCTTCGCGATGGCCGCAAGGTGCTTCGAATACGGTACGGAAACGGACTCCTTCTTCACGACGGAGGCGTTCTTGAGACGGATGATGAAATCGCCGACGCGGTCGCTTACCATGATGCTTTCTTTACGCCCGGAATCTTGCCCTCGCGGGCGAGCTCGCGGAACTGGATGCGGGAGATGCCGAACGCGCGCATGTAGCCGCGCGGACGGCCGGAAATCGAGCAGCGGTTCTTGAGACGGACCGGCGAGGAGTTCTTCGGCAGCTTCTGGAGCGCGTCGAAGTCGCCCGCCGCCTTGAGAGCCGCGCGCTTCTTCGCATACTTCGCGACGAGCTTGACCCGTTTCGCGTTTCGCGCCAGTTGTGAGGTTTTCGCCATAATAAAAATAGCCCCGAAGAGCGTCCGCGTACTGTATCAGCGTTTATCCGCGCGGTCAATCTTGCCCGCCGCGCGCTCCTTGAGCGGGATGCCGAGGTGGCGCAGGAACGCGTCCGCGGTCTCCTTCGACTTCGCCGAGGTCACGATGGTGACCGAAAGGCCGAACACGTCCTTGAGGTCCTCGTCCGCGGTCTCCGGGAAGATGGTGTTCTCCTTGATGCCGATGGTGAGGTTGCCCATGTCGTCCACCGCCGTCGCCGGAATGCCGCGGAAGTCGCGGGTACGCGGGAGCGCGATGTGGATGAGCTTGTCGAGGAAGTCATACATGCGCGCGCCGCGCAGCGTCACCTGAAAGCCGACGACCTCGCCCTCGCGCAGCTTGAAGGACGCGATGGACTGCTTCGCCGACCGCACGACGGGCTTCTGCCCGGTGATGCGCGCGAGGCGCCCGGCGATGAACTCCTGCACTTTCTTATCGCGCTTCTTGCCGACGCCGGTCGAGACTATCACCTTCTCGATGCGCGGCGCGGCCATGCGGTTCTTGAAGCCGTGAGCTCCGGAAAGCGCTTCGAACGAGGTCTGCTGTCGTTGTTTCGTAATCATGGCTGAATCGTTATCGGCGGCCTATGAGAGCGTCGTGCCGCTCTTCTTCGCGACGCGCACGAGCGCGCCGTCGGCGATGACGCGCCCGACGCGCGTCGGCTTCTTCGTCTTCGGATCGACGAGCATGACGTTCGAGAGGTCGATGGGGCGCTCCGCCTCGACGATGCGGCTCGACTGTCCCCCGCGCGCCTTCGTGTGGCGCTTCACCCGGTTCACCCCGTCGACGAGCACGCGGCCTTCGCGCGGCAGGACGCGCACCACGGTACCGGTCTTGCCCTTATCCTTGCCCGAAATGACGCGGACGGTGTCTCCTTTCTTCAATTTCATCTTTGTCATATGCATTTCTTGTACGCTGTCAGCTGTAACCTGTCAGCTATTTATACGACCTCGGGCGCCGCGCCGGTGATGTTGCCCCATCCGCGCTCGGAAAGCTCGCGCGGCACGGGACCGAAGATGCGGTTACCCTTCGGGCCCCACTCCTTTCCCTGCTTCTCGACGAGGACGACCGCGTTCTCGTCGAAGCGGATGTAGGAGCCGTCCTTGCGCGGGAACGCTTTCTTCTGGCGGACGACGATGGCCTTGATGACGTCCTTCTTCTTCACGGGCTTGCGGGGTTCCGCGGACTGGATGGAGACCATGACGAGGTCGCCGATGGCGGCGTAGCGGCGTTTCGAACCGCCGAGCACCTTGAACACGCGGGCGACCTTGCCTCCCGAATTATCTGCGACCGTGACGATGGTTTGCGGCTGTATCATGGCTAGTCCTGTTCGTTCGGTTCAGCGTGCGCGACCGAAGCGATGCGGAACCGCTTCAGCTTGGAGACCGGCGCGCACGAGACGATGGTCACGCTGTCGCCGACCTTCGCCGTGTTCCCGGGGTCATGCGCGAGGTACTTCTTCGAGCGCACGGAGTACTTCTTGTACTTCGGGCTCTTCACGTAGCGGTCGACCCGCACGGTGGCCGTGTCCTTCATGGCGGTCTTCACGACCGTTCCGGTGAATGTCTGCGCGATGGTGGTTTTGGTGGTCATGATGGTTTTATGCGGCCTTGTGCTTCTTCGTGAGCTCCGTGCGTATGCGCGCTATCTCCTTGCGGGTCTTGCGCGGCGCATCCGGGTCCGTCGCGCGCGCGCCGGCGGCGGAGAAACGGAGGGTGCGGAGCGCTTCGCGCTTCTCGGCGAGGAGCTTCACGAGCTCGCCTTCCGTCTTTGCATGAAATCGTTCGGTGCGTGCCATGGCGATATCGTTAGCGGGCGACCACGGTCGTCTTCATAGGAAGCTTCGAGCCGGCTTCGCGGAGCGCCTTCTTCGCCGCCGCTTCGGGAACGCCGTCGAGCTCGAAGAGCACGCGTCCGGGACGCACCTCGAACACGAAGTGCTTCGGATCGCCCTTTCCGGAACCCATGCCCACTTCCGCCGGCTTCTGCGTTATCGGACGGTCGGGGAAGATGCGGATCCAGAGCTTGCCGCCCTTGCCCGTGGAGCGGGTGAGCACCTTGCGCGCCGCTTCTATCTGGTTGCTCGTCATGCGCGAGGGCGTCGTCGCCTTGAGGCCGAACGAGCCGAACGACACGTCCACGCCGCGCGTGTCCGGACGGGCAAGACGCTTCGGACTCTTCCGGTTCGTCTGCCACTTGCGATGCTTCACTTTCTTCGGGAACAACATAGGCGTTATGCGGCGTCGTTCCGGCGGACCGGCGTGCCGCGCTTATCCTCGAAGGTCTCGCCGAGGTATATCCAGACCTTGATGCCGATGACGCCGTACGGGAGATGCGCGCGCTCGGTCGCGAAATCGATGTTCGCGCGGAACGTCTGAAGCGGAATGCGGCCTTTCTTTATCTCCTCCTTGCGGGACATGTCGGCGCCGCCGAGACGTCCGGAAATCGTGATACGCACGCCTTCGACCTCGCGTACGGCCATCACCTTCTCGACGGTCTGCTTCAGCACGCGGCGGAACGGCAGGCGCTTCTCAAGGCCTTCGGCGACCATATACGCGACTATTGCCGCATCCGTCTCCGGCTGGCGTATCTCGACGATGTCGAGCTTGAGGGCGCGGCCGCGTTCGGACGACGCCTTGCGTACGACGTCCGTGAGTTCCTTGCGGAGCTTCGTGGCGTTCTCGCCGGAACGGCCGATGACGAGTCCCGGACGAGCCGTGTGGATGACGACGCGCAGTTCCGCCGCCGTGCGCTCTATCTCGAGGTTGCTCGCGTACATGCCGCGCAGCCGCTTCGCGAGGAACGCGCGGATGACGGAGTCCACTTTGACGTTCTCGCGATACTGCTTCTTCATGGGTGCGAACCAGCGGCTCCGCCAATCGCGGATGATGCCGAGCCGGTGCGCATAAGGATGTACGGTGTGTGTCATACGAAAATTATTCTCCGAGCGTGAGGTGCACGAGGCTCTTCTTGCGGCGGATAGGCGTGGCGCGGCCCATGGCGCGCGGCATGAAGCGGACCATCATGCCGCCGTTGTCCACGGTGATGTTCTTCACGCGCAGCTTCTCCGTGTCTTTCCCTTCGTTCTTCGCGTTCGCGACGGCGGACTCGATGAGCTTCTTCACGGGAAGCGCGGCGCGCTTCGGCAGGAATTCGAGCGCCGCGAGCGCATCCGCGACCTTCTTCCCCTTCACGAGGTCCGTGACAAGACGGGTCTTGCGCGGGGACTGGTTGTGGTTCGTGAGCGACGCTTTCATACCTTACTTCTTGGCTGCGGGGGCCGGGGCCTCCTTCGCGGCCTTCGCGGCGGCGATTTCGGACTCCTGGCGCTTCTGCTCGAGCTCCTTCTGCATCTTTCCGCCGTGGCGGATGAACTTCTTCGTCGGGGAGAATTCGCCGAGGCGGTGGCCGACCATTTCCTCCGTAACGAGAACGTCCACATGGGTCTTGCCATTGTGGACGCCGAACGTGAACCCGACCATCTCCGGGGAAATCTGGCTGCCGCGCGCCCACGTCTTAATGACCCCCGCATTCGCGGGTTTCTTGCCGACGAGCTTCTTGAGGAGTTTTACGTCCACATAGGGCCCTTTCTTGAGCGAGCGTGCCATGGAATAGTCGTGCGAATTAAAAGCCCGCGACGCGGGATAGGTGAAATCTATAGGAAATGCCGCAGGGTGTCAAACCCGGACACCGGAGCCTTGCTTCGCGGGCTTCTCCGTACCCGAAGGGTGCAGGATGAAAAGAAAGGTTGCTGGCCTGTCGATTCAGACATGTTGCGGGAAAAAGCACGCTGAGCATGCGTAGATAGAGCCTGTCTGGAAACCCTCAGACTGAGACGGCGTGGGGGTTT
>JAGWYL010000012.1 GCA_018969385.1 Patescibacteria group bacterium | reverse complement strand
AGCGAACTCTCTTTAGGCTTCCGAATCGCTAACCCCGCGCCGCTCTTGAAACGAGTTTCAAGAGCGTTCTCTTCCGCGTGCGATTCCCGAACTCCGACGGAACCGGATGCTATCCTTGACGCATGCCCTCACCGCTTCGTCTCGGCGCGCTTCCGCTACTCGCGACGCTGCTTGGCATCGCGGGTTTCGCATTCGCATCCGCGCCCGCGTATCTCCTCTCCATCGCCGTCGGCCTCGGCGCGGTCGTCTTCGTCTCCTATCGCGATATCCGCGAGGGGAATTTCTCGCTCGACTACATCGCCTTCCTCGCGCTCGTCATCTCCGCGGCGACCCACGAATATCTCGCGGGCGCGGTCATCGCCGTCATGTACACGGGCGGCGAATCGCTTGAGGCCTATGCTTCCGCGCGCGCCGAATCTTCCCTCTCCGCGCTCCTCTCCCGCATCCCGAAGACCGCGCTCGTGAAGCGCGCGGACGGCGGCACGGACGAGGTCTTGCTCTCCCGCGTGGAGGAAGGCGCGCGCATCCTTGTGCGCGGCGGTGAACTGGTTCCGCTCGACGGCACGCTCGCGTCCGATGCCGCGATCCTGAACCTCGCGAATCTCACGGGCGAGGCGCTGCCCGAGTCGCTTACGAAAGGCGCGTACATAAAGAGCGGCAGCGTGAACGCAGGCGAAGCCTTCGAGCTTTCCGTGTCCGGCACGCTCGCCACCTCCACCTACGCGCGCATCGTGGACCTCGTGAAGGACGCGCGGAAGGACCAGGCGCCGTTCGTGCGGCTCGCGGACCGCGCGAACCTCCCCTTCACCGTGGCGACGCTCCTCATCGCAGGCGGCGCGTACCTCCTCACGGGCGACGTCATACGCGCGCTCGCCGTCCTCGTCATCGCGACGCCGTGTCCGCTCATAATCGCCGCGCCGGTGGCGTTCGTGGGAGGACTCTCCCGCGCGGCGGGCAAGAACATCATCGTGAAGGCGCCCGTCGCGCTCGAAGCCGTAGCGAAGACGACAACCGTGTTCTTCGACAAGACCGGCACGCTGACGCTCGGAGAGCCCGCGCTCGCGAGCATCGAGCTCCTTGCGGACGGCCTCTCGGAATCCGCCGCGCTCTCGCTCGCCGCTTCCGTCGAGATGCACTCAATACATCCCATCGCACGCGCGCTCGTCGCCGCGGCAAAGGCGCGCGGCGTGACGAGCGCGCCCGCGACGGGCGTGACGGAAGCGGCCGGAACCGGCATCGCGGGGGTATCGGCGGGCCGGTTTGTCTCGCTCGAGCAAGCGCCCCGCGAACGAAGCGACGAGGGCGGCCTCGCGCTTCTCATGACGGTGGACGGCTCTCCCGCCGCCGTCCTGCGCCTTTCGGACGTGCTCAAGGAAAACGCGGTGGAACTCCTGAACGGCCTCGCGCATAGCGGCATGCGAATCAAGGTGCTCACGGGCGACCGGCGGGCGCATGCGGAGGCTACGTTCCGCGGCGTCGATGTCGAGCTCCTCGCCGACCTAGAACCCGAAGACAAGTACCGGCTCGTCGACGAAGCGCGCGCGAAGGGCGAAGTGGTCGCCATGGTGGGCGACGGCTTGAACGACGCCCCCGCGCTCGCGCGCGCCGACGTGGGCATCGTCTTTTCCGGAACGGAGAACAGCGCGGCCGTGGAAGCGGCGGACGCCGTCATACTCGGCCACGACGTGCGCCAGGTTACGGAACTCTTCGCGCTTTCGAAACGTTCCGTGCGCATCGCGGGAGAAAGCGTCTATATCGGCATCGGCCTCTCGGTCATCGGCATGCTCGTCGCCGCCGCGGGATTCATCGTTCCCGTCCTCGGTGCCGTCCTCCAGGAATGTATCGATGTCGCGGTCATCCTGAACGCGCTGCGCGCGGCGTTTTCGCCACGGGCGCGTTAGGATTCGTTTCAAATTTCCGGCTCTTCAGGCTCAAGGTGCGCGGTTCGGAAGCGAACTCCCTTAGGCTCCCGAACCGCGCACCTCGAGCCGGTCCTGATATGCATCCGAACCGAAGTACGCATGCCGGGCCGGTGCCGGAATACGCTTGAAGCGCATGCGCCTCGACGCGCCGCCCGTTCCGTTCTACAATTTTCCCATCCATGCTTGAACGCGCATTCGAGGGTGCGGTAGCTCCCGTGCTTGCCGGCGCCGGCATCACCGTCTCCGGCAGCGCGCCCTATGACCTACGCGTTCACGACCCGCGCGTCTATCGGGAAGCGGCCCTCGGCGGTTCCCTCGGCCTCGGCGAAAGCTACATGCGGGGCGACTGGGATGCGGACGAGCTCGACGTTTTCTTCGCGAAACTGCTCCGGCCGCGCCATGACCATGCGGGCAGGACGCTCCCGAACCTCTTCCTCAAGCTCCAGGGAAGATTCTTGAACCTGCAGACGCTCATGCGTTCGCGGCAGGTCGGCAGGCAGCACTACGACCTCGGCAACGTCATCGAATCCATGCTCGACCGCGACTTCCGCCTGTACAGCTGCGCCTACTGGGGACGCGGCGCGAAGACGCTCGAAGAGGCGCAGCGGGACAAGGTGCGCCTCATCGCGGAAAAGCTGAAGCTCGAGCCCGGCATGGCGGTGCTCGATGTCGGGTGCGGCTACGGCGGCCTCGCCGCGGCGCTCGCGAGGGACTACGGCGTCACCGTCACCGGCATCACCATCTCCGAAGACCAGGCGCGCCGCTCGAAGAAGCTGTGCGAAGGCCTCCCGGTCGACATACGCGTGCTCGACTATCGCAAGCTCGCGGACGCGCTCCCCGGCGCGCGCTTCGACCGCGTCGTCTCCGTCGGCATGTTCGAGCATGTCGGAGAGAAGAATTACCGCGCGTATTTCTCCGCCGTCGCCGGCATGTTGAAAGATGACGGCCTCTTCCTTCTCCACACCATCTACGGCGACGAGGGCGGTGCCGACCCCTGGATGAACCGCTACATATTCCCGGGCGGGTACATCCCCTCCACGCGCCAGATCGAAGCGGCGCGGGAAGGCATCTTTCACGTCGCGGAGGACATCCATAATTTCGGTCCGGACTATGACCGGACGCTCGGCGAATGGCGCACGCGCTTCCGCGCCGCATGGCCCGCGCTTGAAGCGGAGTACGCGGCGCGCGAAGGCGGTCGTTTCTACCGCATGTGGGACTACTATCTTTCCGTCTGCATGGGCGGTTTCCGCGCGCGCCGTCTCCAGGTCGGCCAGTACGTGCTTTCGAAGAACGGCATCCCCGGCGGATACGCATCCGTCCGCTAGCGCCCTTGATTCGCGCGGCGAATTGACAGCGTCAAAAAATCGACGTAGATTCCGCATGAAAGGCCTTTAACAGGAAGGGGTAACCCATGGGCCCGATCGGAGCGTTCATGACGTCCCGCCTCGAGAAGGCGGATATCATGGTGAACAAGCCGGGTACGTACGCCATCCGCGTGCGCGACCCGAAGCTGTACGGGCGGGTAGCCCGCAGCGGTACCGTCGCCGTCGGCGAAGGTTACATGGAACGCGCGTGGGAGTGCACGAACCTCATCGACACGCTCGCGCACGGCATCGAAGCGCAATTCCACCGGCGTCTCGGCGGCATCGTGAATCGCGCCGCGCAGCTTGCGTGGCGGCTCTATGACGAGCAGACGCTCGTGAAAGCGCGGCGGGTTGCCGAGGTGCACTACAACCTCGGCAACGACCTCTACGAGGTCATGCTCGGAACGAGCATGACGTACACCTGCGCGTACTGGTGCGCCGGAATCAACTCGCTCGAAGCCGCGCAAGCGGAAAAGTACGAGCGGATATGCCGAAAGATAGGGCTCGACAAGCGCACGCGGGGGACAGCCGTCCTCGATATCGGCTGCGGCTGGGGCGGATTCGCCGCATACGCATCCGAGAGATACGGCGCGCACGTCGTCGGCATCTCCCTCGCCGAAGAGCAGATCAGGCATGCGCGCGAGAGGTATGCGGATAATCCGCACGCGGAATTCCACGTGATGGATTACCGCGACGTGCCGAACTTCTACGGACGCGAGGCGTTCGACGCCATCGTCTCCATCGGCATGTTCGAGCACGTGGGGCCGTCCCACTATGCCGAGTACTTCTCCGTCGTGGATGACGTGCTCAAGACCGGCGGCATCGCGTTTCTGCACACCATCGGCGGGCGCGGCGGCAACGACCGCTGGATAAACAAGTACATCTTCCCGGGCGGCTACATACCGTCCGAGAAGCAGATACGCCGCGCGTACGAGGGACGCTTCATCCGGCTCGACCTTGAGGAATTCGGGTACTTCTACTACCTGACCCTCAAGGCCTGGCTCGAGAACTTTGAAGAAGCGTGGCCGAAGCTCGAAAGGAAGTACGGTCATATGCAGAACGGGCAGTTCTACCGGATGTGGGAGTTCTACCTCGCCTCGTGCGCGGCAGGGTTCCTCTCCGGCGAACTGAAGCTCTACCAGTTCGTGCTTTCCCGCTGTGCGCGGCCGGACTACGAACCGATTCGCGCGGATTACCCTCTTTCGCTTGGGGTCAGCATCTGACCTCACGCATCCGGCCGGGTCCCTTCGAGGGTCCCGGCTGTTTTTTTACGCGCTATCCACTCGTTTTTCCGTACGTAGAGACGCGCGCGGATGGTATTCTGGATACGAGTCGCGGATTCGGCGCAGCATTTCGGGCGCCGGACGGCGTGGCGCGCCTATGCTGAACCTCTTTATCTCCTTCATTGCCCTCGCGATAAGCTCGCTCGTCGTCTACGGGATGGCAGTGGCGGCGCGTTCGAGGAAAGCGGGCGTGGCGCAGGTCGGCATTTCTTCGCTTACCTCTTCGGCACAGCCGCCGCAGCCGGACGCGCGAGGGGAAGCGCAGCGCAAGCCGCTTCGCGTCCTCATGTTCGGCTGGGAATTCCCTCCCTTCAATAGCGGCGGACTCGGCGTCGCGTGCGAAGGGCTTGCCCGCGCGCTTTCGCGCGGCAACGCCTCGATAGCGTTCGTGCTCCCGAGACGGCTCGGGGTTTCCTCGCCCTTCGCGCGCTTCCTGTTTCCGGACGCGGATCTCAAGGTGTACGAAGCGGGTTCTTTGCTCACGCCGTACGCCGCGAGCGGCTCATACGTGCAGGACGAAGACGGCAACCCGCTCTACGATGCCGACATCGTCGGCGAAGTGCGCCGCTACGCGCGCTTCGGCGCGAAGGTCGCGCGCCGCGAATCGCACGACGTCATCTACGCGCACGACTGGCTCTCGTTCGCGGCGGGCATGGCCGCGAAGAAGGTTTCCGGAAAGCCGCTTGTGGCGCACGTGCACGCGACGGAATTCGAACGCACCGGCGGCCGCATCGACAGGCGCATCTACGAGATCGAACGCGCGGGTCTCCATGCGGCTGACCGCATCATCGCGGTGTCGAATCGCACGAAGGACCTCATCGTGTCGCGGTATGACGTTCCCGCGGGAAAGGTCGAGGTCGTCTGGAACGGGATAGATTCGGCGGCGGAGGCGGCATCGGCGGAGCCGACGCGTTTCGACGCGCTCAAGGCGGCGGGCAACCGGCTCGTCCTCTTCATGGGACGCATCACGCTCCAGAAAGGACCGGACCACCTGCTCAAGGCGGCCAAGCGCGCGCTCGAGAAGGACTCGCGCATCTTCTTCGTCTTCGCGGGAGACGGCGACATGCGCGGCCAGGTCATGCAGGAAGCCGCCGCGCTCGGCATCGCGAACCGCGTGCTCTTCCCCGGCTTCCTGCGCGGCGACGAGCAGCGCGAAGCGTATCGCGCCGCGGACCTCTTCGTCATGCCGTCGGTCGCGGAGCCGTTCGGCCTCACCGCGCTCGAGGCGCTCCGGTCCGGGACGCCCGCGCTCATCTCCCGGCAGTCCGGAGTGGCCGAAGCGGTGAAGCATGCGCTCAAGACGGACTTTTGGGACGCGGACGACATGGCGGCGAAGATGCTTGCCGCGCTCTCGCTTCCCGCGCTTTCCGGGGAACTTTCGAAGAACGGGATGCGCGAAGCGGCGACGCTGTCGTGGGAGCGCGCCGCTTCGCGCGTGCGGGACATCATGGACGAGCTCGTGCCGGAACCCCTATTCGCCTATGCCTAGCGTCTGCTTCTATTTCCAGATTCATCAGCCGTACCGCGTGAAGCGGTATCGCGTCTTCGACATCGGCAACGACCCCGAGTATTTCTCGGACGAAGGCGAAGACGACCTCAATAACGGACGCGTCCTGCGGAAGGTGGCGGACAAGTCCTACCGCCCCGCGCTCGACCTCATCCGGACGCTCCTCGAGCGGCACCCGGAGTTCCGGGCGAGCTTCTCCCTCTCGGGCGTCGCGCTCGAGCAGCTCGCCCGCCATGCGCCGGATGTCATCGAGCGGCTCAGGGAACTCGCGAAGACCGGGCGCGTGGAATTCCTCGGCGAGACGTACCATCATTCGCTCTCCTTCTTCTACTCCCCCGCCGAATTCGAGCGGCAGGTGCGCATGCACCGCGCGCTCATGCGAGAGACGCTCGGCGTCACTCCGCGCGTCTTCCGCAACACGGAGCTTTCCTACACGAACGCGCTCGCGCGCTGGGCGGAGGACGCGGGCTATGACGGCATCATCGCGGAAGGCTGGGACCCCGTGCTCGGCTGGCGGAGCCCGAACTTCGTATACCGCCCCAAGGACGCGAAGCGCATCCGGCTTCTCCTCAAGAACTATCGCCTGTCGGACGACATCGCGTTCCGCTTCTCTTCGAAGAGCTGGTCCGAATGGCCGCTTACCGCGGAGAAATTCGCTTCATGGGTGCGCGCGCTCAAAGGCAGCGGCGAGACCGTGAACCTCTTCATGGACTTCGAGACCTTCGGCGAGCATCAGTGGGAAGACACCGGCATCTTCGCGTTCCTCGAACAGCTGCCGCAGGAGCTTCTCCGGGATGCGGACATCGGCTTCAAGACGCCGTCCGAAGTCATCGCCGCCTACCCCGTGCGGGACGAGATAGACGTGCCGCACGTCATCACCTGGGCGGACACGGACCGCGACCTCACCGCCTGGACGGGTAACGCGATGCAGCAGGCGGCGCTCGCGGACGTCTATGCGCTCGAAGCTCCGGTGCTCGCCTCGGGCGATGAGGCGCTCATCGAGCGCTGGCGCAAGCTCCAGACCTCCGACCATTTCTACTACATGTGCACGAAGTGGTTCGCGGACGGCGACGTGCACGCGTATTTCTCTCCGTACGAATCGCCGTATGACGCGCATATCGCGTACATGAACGCGCTTGCCGACCTGCGGCTGCGCCTTCCCCCGCCCGCGCGCGCGACCTGATATGCGCTCGCTCATCGTAAGCAACGGGAAGCTCCTCGTCGGCCTCGACCGCTTCGCGCAGGTGCGCGACCTCTACTTCCCGCACGTCGGCCTCGAAGAGCACGTCTACGGCACGCTCCGCCACCGCATCGGCGTGTACGCGGACGGCGCCATCTCCTGGCTTTCGGACGACCCGCGCTGGAAGATTTCCATAGACTGCGAAGAGGACGCGCTCGTCGGCGACACGACGGCGGTGAACGAGGCGCTCGGCGTCGAGCTTACGTTCCACGACCTCGTCTATAACGAGAAGCCGATATTCCTGCGGCGCATCACGGTCACGAACCTTGCGGACCGCGCGCGCGACCTGAAGCTCTATCTGGGGCACGAATTCCAGATAAGCCGCTCGGAAGCGGCATCGACGGCGTATTTCGACCCGGCGCGTAACGCCCTTATCCACTACCGCGGACAGCGCGCGTTCCTCGTCGCGGGCGAATCGGACGGCGCGCCCTTTTCGGACTACGCGGTCGGGCTCCTTCGCTACGGCGGCAAGGAAGGAACCTTCCGCGATGCGGAAGACGGCTCCCTTTCGAAGAACGCCATCGAGCACGGTCCCGTGGATTCCGTCATCGGGTTCTACGGCACGTATGAAGCGGGCGCCAAGCGCGTCGTCCGCTACTGGCTCGCGGCCGGAGAGTCCATCGAAAGCGCGTGCGCGCTTCAGGATTACCTTCTCAAGAAGACGCCCGAGCACCTCCTCAAGACCGCAAGCGATTACTGGCGCGCATGGGTCAACCGCTACGCGTGGAGCTTCTACGGGCTCGGCAAAGCCGAACAGGCGCTCTTCAAGAAATCGCTCCTCCTGGTGCGCGCGCACGTCGATGACGGCGGCGGCATCATCGCCTCCGCGGATTCGGACCCGCTGCAGCACGGCAAGGACACGTACGCGTACGTGTGGCCGCGCGACGCGTCCTACGCGGCGCTCGCGCTCGACCGCGCCGGCGACGGGAACATCGTGGAGCGGTTCTTCGATTTCGCGAACGCCGTCATCACGAACGACGGCTACTTCATGCACAAGTATCTTCCGGACCGCTCGCTCGGCTCGTCCTGGCATCCCTGGATACGGGGCGGCACGCCCCAGCTGCCCATCCAGGAGGATGAGACGGCGCTCGTCATCTACGCGCTTGCCGCGCACTACCGCCACAGCCGCGACCTCGAGTTCATAGAGAACCTCGACAACTCGCTCATGGAGAAGGCTGCGGACTTCATGGTCGAATACCGCGACGCGACCACGAAGCTGCCGAAACCTTCGTACGACCTCTGGGAAGAACGCCACGGCGTCTCCACCTTCACCGCCGCGGCGGTGTACGGCGCGCTCGACGCGGCTGCGGAACTCGCGCACACGCTCGGCAAGACGGAGCACACGCGCCGCTACCGCGCCGCGGCGGACGAAGTGAAGGAAGGCATCCTGGAGCATCTCTATGACGGCACGTCCGGCCTTTTCGTGAAGCTGCTCGACCCCGCGAATAACGCCACCGACCTCACCGTGGACATCGCGGGCGCGTACGGCGTCTTCGCGTTCGGCGTCCTGCCGCCCGAAGACCCGCGGCTATCCCGCGCGTTCGAAGAATCCGCGCGGCGCCTTTCCGTGCAGGGCGGCATCGGCCGCTATGAGCGCGATGCCTACTACGCTGCGGTCGAAGGCGTCGCGAATCCGTGGTTCGTCACGACGCTCTGGAACGCGGAATATCTCATCGCGAAAGCGAAACGCGACGAAGACCTCGAGCCGGTTCGCGGCATCTTCGCCTGGGTCGCGGCGCACGCTTCCCCCTCGGGCGTGCTTTCGGAGCAGCTCTCTGCCGCGGACGGGACCCAGGTTTCGGTGGCGCCCTTGATGTGGAGCCACGCCGCGTACGTGAACGCCGTCCTTTCCTATCTCGACAAGCTCGAGGAGCTCGGCATCTGCCCCGCCTGCAATCCCGCTCCGTAAGCGGCGCGGGCGCGGTGCCGCATAGGGGCCCGTGCTAAGATTTTCACATATATGGAAGAACAACTCGTACGCTTTCCCGAACAGTTCGCATGGCGTCCCGCGTATGAAGGCGGCGACGGGATTCCGGAAGTCTCCCACTACATCCTCGCGGGCATGGGCGGCTCCGCGCTCGGCGCGAAACTTCTCTTCCGCCAGGACCCCACGCTGCCGCTCTCGATACACAGCGACTACGGCCTGCCGCGCATCCCCGCGGATACGCTCCGCGATTCGCTCATCATCGCGAGTTCCTACTCCGGCGAGACCGAAGAGACGCTCTCCGCCGCGAAGTACGCCGTCGAGGCGGGACTTCCCGTCGCGGTCGTCACCACGGGCGGGCGGCTCGCGGACTTCGCGCGCGAGCGCAATCTTCCGCTGCTCCTCTTCACGAACCCCGGTATCGAGCCGCGCATGGCCATAGGCTATACCATGCTCGCCATCGCCACGCTCATGAAGAACGGCGCGCTCGAGACGGCGGTGCGGGACGCGGGAAGGCAGACGAATGCGGAAGCGGGCCGCACGCTCGGCGAAAGCATCGCGAATCTCATGGACGGCAAGATACCCTTCGTCTATTCTTCCGGACAGAATGCCGGAGTCTCGTATTTCTGGAAGATAGCGCATAACGAGACCGCGAAGATTCCCGCCGTCTCGAACGTCTTTCCGGAGCTCTGTCACAACGAGCTTTCCGGCTACGACCTCGCGGACTCGACCCGGAACATCTTCTCCGCGCTCCATGCGGTTTTCCTCGAGGACGACGACGACCACCCGCGCGTCAAGCTGCGCATGAAGCTCATGCATGAACTGCTCATGGAGCGCGGCGTGGAATCGTCACGCGTGAAGCTCGTCGGCGATTCCGGACTCCATAAAGCCTTTAACGGGCTTCTCACCGGCGTCTGGTCCGCGCTTTCCCTCGCCCGCAGGTACGGCGTCCCGGACGCGAAGACGCCGCTCATCGCCGAATTCAAGAAACGGATGGCGGAGCATCCATGATACTCGTCGCGGATATCGGCGGTACGAAGACCCGTGTCGCGCGCGGAGAGGCCGGCGGCGCGCACTCGGCGCCCGTCGTCTATGCGACGCCGCGCTCGTACCGCGAAGGCATCGCGCGGCTGACGAAAGAGCTCCGGAGCGCGGCCGGCGCCGAGCGCATCTCGATGGTCGTCATCGCCATCGCAGGCGTGCTCGCCAAGGACCATGCGCGCGTCCTACGCTCGCCGCACCTTCCGGACTGGAACGGCATGGACCTCGAAAGCGACCTCGCGCATGCGCTTAATGCGAATGTCCGTATCGAGAACGATGCCGCGCTCGCGGCGCTCGGCGAAGCGCTTCACGGCGCGGGCCGCGGCGCGGATATCGTGGCATACCTCTCCATCGGCACGGGCGTGGGCGGCGCGCGCATCGTGAAGGGCGCCATCGACCGCAGCGCGTCCGGATTCGAACCGGGCCACCAGTACGTCTCCATGAATCCGCCGCGCACGCTCGAAGAGCTTGTCTCCGGTACCGCGCTCCGGATGCGTTTTCATCGGCCCGCCGAAGAGCTGTTCGACAAGGAGGTGTGGGAGGAATGCGCGCAGACGCTCGCCTACGGCATCCACAACGCGATCCTCTTCTGGTCTCCCGATGTCGTCGTCCTCGGGGGCACCATGATGACGGGCAATCCGCGGATACGCACGGAGCGCGTCGCGGAACACGTCCGCGAACTCATGCGCATCTTCCCGTTCGTTCCGGATATCCGCCTCGCCGCCTTCGGCGACTCGGCGGGACTCGTCGGCGCGCTCGCCTACGCGAAGCGACACGAGCGATAATTGACATATAATCTAAATGTAGTAAAGTGATACTCGCCTCAGCTCCGAGGCAAGAAATCCAAGGGGAGTTGTTCGATGAAAGGAAGTGATTTGCGGCTCGTTCCGAAAAGGATTACGGTCGCGGAGCCGAGACGACTGACCAAGGTGGAAGTGCTGAGCACTGCTCCTTGGAAGTACCTGTACCGCCGTGCGGCACGGGCACGTATGCTCACGCTCGCGAACAGCCGGAACTATCGGAACTTCGGTGTCGGTGCGGCGCTGCTCGGACGCTATTCGCAAGAGGGTCCCGGACGCGTGTTCTCCGCAATGAACACCAAGCTCGGCAAGGGCATACCGAAATGCTGTGCCGAGCCGGTCGCCATCGGCGCGGCATGGGGTGACGGCTGTGAGGAAGTCATGGCGCTGTGCATCGTGGGAGTCGCACAGCAGCACCAGAGCGGACTCGAGACGGACACCCTGCATCCGTGCGACCTGTGTCTCGGCTTCATGAAGGGGCACCCGCTTACCCGCCCCACGATGCCGATACTTACCGCTACGCCGCCAGGTGTGGAATTCGTCGCAGAACTCCACACGCTCGAGCAGTTGCTCGCGCATCACGGCTACTGAACATTCACCTAAAACGAAAACGGCCGCCGGACTAAGGATCCGGCGGTCAATCTTTTTATGCCCGTTTGAGAAGCGCGAGCGAGAGCGCGGCCGCTGCGGCTTCGCTCCCCTTGTTCGTCTCGCCCGTCGAGCGCTCCTTCGCCTGCGCGAGGTCGTTCGTCGTTATGATACCGAAGGAGACCGGCACGCCGGTCTTAAGCTCGACGCGCATGATGCCCTCTGCGACGGCGTTCGCGATGTACTCGTCATGCTTCGTCTCGCCCTTGATGAGGCAGCCGAGCGCGACGACGGCGTCGAAGCCGCCGCGGTCGATGAGCAGCTTCGCGCCGAACGGCACTTCGAAACTGCCGGGGACGCGCAGCACCGTGATGTCCTCCTCCGCAACCTTCCACTCCTTAAGCGTCATGAGCGCGCCCTCGAGGAGCGCATCGGTGATATCGGCATTGAAGCGCGAGGCGACCACGCCGACCTTCATGCCGGATGCGTCGCCCGCTTCGCCCAGTTTCGCGTATTCCTGACGATTCATGTACCGCGTACCTTACCACGGGCGGTCCGTTTCGCGTACCCCGCGAACATATCCGTCTCCACGTTCACGAAGTCGCCGGCCGCGAGGCCCTTGAGGGTCGTGTGCGCGAGCGTGAACGGTATGAGCGCCACTTCGACGAGCGCGCCCGCGCGGGCGACCGTGAGGCTGACGCCGTCGAGCGCTATCGAGCCTTTCGTGGCGACGTAGCGCATGAGCGGTTTCGGAAGCCGTAGCGTCAAGCGGCGGGACTTTCCCTCATCCGCCACGCCGACGACCGCGGCTACGCCCTCCACATGCCCCTGTACGAAATGGCCGTTCACGTGCGCGCCGAACGTGAGCGCGCGCTCGAGGTTCACCGCGCGTCCTTCGAGGAAGGACGCGGCGGTCGTCTTCGAGAGCGTCTCCGGCATGTAGTCCGCGTCGAACCAATCCTTCCCGCTTCCGATGACCGTCGTGCAGATGCCATCGACGGAAACGCTCTGTCCCTTCGCAAGCCGCCATCGCGCCGGCTTCCGGAAGCGTACGCGAAGCAGCCGTCCGTGCTTGCGCACGGAACGGACGGAAGAGACCTGTTCTATGATGCCGCTAAACATTATGCGTAGTGAAATAGTGCTGTGCCTGTCCTACGTCGCCTCGAATCGCTTCCCGCATCGCCGCGTCATCCTCGAAGCGTTCCGATTCGCGTATCTTTTCGAGCAGCTCTATCGAGACCGTCTCGCCGTAGAGCGTCTTCGAATAGCTGAAAAGGTGCGCTTCGAGGAGCTTGCGGCTCGGGTCGCCGTACGCTACCGCGGTATACGTCTCCCCGCCGATGCGCACGAGCGCGGCGTAGGAGCCGGAGACTCCCTCATCGTCCGCGAGCTCGATGTTCACCGTCGGGAATCCGAGGGCGCTCGCCTTCCGGCTGCCCTCTTGTACGACGCCGTGATAGGTGTTCATGCGGACAGAGTACGCTGCCTTTCCCGTTCGCGCCATATGCATACCCCGCCGCCATCCGCCGTATTTCATGCTAGCGTGTGTCCATGCGGAAGCGTCTCTTGGTCTTCGCCTCAGGCACTAAGGATGGCGGCGGTTCCGGTTTCGAGAATCTCGTCCGGGCTTCGGGCGACGGACGGCTTTCGGCGGACATCGTCGCGGTCGTCTCGAACCGCGAGACGGGCGGAGTACGGGAGCGCGCGGCTCGGCTCGGCGTACCGTTCGTGTATTTCGCGCCGCCGTACTCGGCGGCGCGCTACGCGGCGGTCGCCCGGCACTACCGCGCGGATTTCGTCGCGCTCTCCGGATGGCTGAAGCCCGTCGAGGGACTCGATCCGAAAACGACCTTCAACATCCACCCCGGCCCCCTGCCGGCGTTCGGTGGCGCGGGGATGTACGGACATCGCGTGCATGAAGCGGTGCTCGCGGCGTATCGCCGCGGCGAACTCACGCACTCGGAAGTCTGCATGCACTTCGTGACGGAGACATACGACGACGGACCGGTCTTCTTCCGCTACGCCGTTCCCATACTGCCCGACGACACGCCGGACACGCTTGCGGCGCGCGTGAACGAAGCGGAACACGTCTGGCAGCCCGTCGTCGCGGACGCGGTCCTTGCGGGAGCTATCCGCTGGGACGGGAACGACTCCGCATCGCTCGTTACGCCGTACCGATGCTAAGATGATTCCATGAGACGCAAGGTGCTCATCGTCGGTTCCGGAGGAAGAGAATCCGCGGTCGCGTGGAAGCTTTCCGAAGACCCGACGGTGGAAATCTATGCGGCGCCCGGCAACGCGGGGATGGAAGCGTACGCGACGCTCGTTCCCATAAAGGCCGATGACGTTCGCGCGCTCGCGGACTTCGCGGAGAAGAACGGCATAGAGCTCATGGCCTCCGCCCCTGACGCCGCGGTGGCGCTCGGCATCACGGACGAGTTCGTGAAGCGCGGCATCCTTTCCTGCGCGCCGGGCAAGGACGCGGCGCAGGCCGAAGGGAGCAAGGCGTGGTTCAAGCGGTTCCTCGCGCGCCACGGCATCCCCACCGCGCCGTTCGAGGTGTTCACCGACGCGGACGCGGCGTCCGCGCATATCCGGGAGAAAGGCGCGGCGAATATCGTCATCAAGGCGGACGGGCTTGCCGCGGGCAAGGGCGTGCTGCTCCCGAACGATGAAGCGGAGGCGGAGGCAGCGCTTTCCGCGATGCTGCGGGAAGGCGCGTTCGGCGATGCGGGACGGACGGTGGTCATCGAAGAGCGTCTCTCGGGCGTCGAGCGTTCCGTCATCGCGCTTACGGACGGCCTCACGGCGTATCCGTTCCCGATGACGCAGGACTATAAGCGCATCCGCGACGATGACGAGGGCCCGAACACGGGCGGCATGGGCACGCACACGCTGGACCTCTCCTCCGGAGACGAAGCGGCGCTCCTTGCCGTGCTTACCGACACGCTTGCCGCGTTCCGCCGCGAAGGCATGACGTACCGCGGCTATATCTACCTCGGCATGATGCTGACTAAACGGGGTCCTGCCGTCATCGAATGCAACTGCAGGCTCGGCGATCCGGAGACCGAGGTCATCATGCCTTCCATCGACGCGAACCTCTTCGCGCTCATCGAGGCGGCGGCAAAGGGCGCGCTCGGTACCGTGCACGCGCCGCGGAAAGCGCGCGAAGCGCTTTCCGTAGTCCTCGCGTCCGCCGGATATCCGGGAACGGTGACCGCCGATGTCCCGATTTCCGGCATCGAGGGAGCGCATGCGGAAGGCGCGCTCGTCTTTCATGCGGGTACGGCAAGGAGAAACGGCGTGTTCATGACGAACGGCGCGGGCCGCGTGCTGAACGTCGTCGGCACGGGAGGAACGCTTAAGGAAGCGCATGACCGGGCGTATACTGCTCTCAAGTCCGTTTCTTTCGACGGCATGCAGTATCGAACCGATATCGGCAAATCGTATCTATGAAAAGACGCATCCTGATTTCCGTCTTCGACAAGACGGGCATTGAGAAGTTCGCCGCGCTCGCGAAGCAGGACGTGGAAATCGTATCCACGGGCGGCACCGCGACGCGCCTCGAAAGCGAGGGCATCAAGGTCAAGAGCGTGGAGAAGGTGACGGGCTTTCCCGAGATACTCGGCGGGCGCGTGAAGACCTTGCACCCCATGATCTTCGGCGGCATCTTGGGCGACCAGCATAATCCGGAACACGCGAAGACCGTCGCGGAACACGGCATCGGCTTCTTCGATGCGGTCGTAGTGAACTTGTACGATTTCAAGAAGTTCGAAGACATCGAGCACATCGACATCGGCGGCGTCGCCCTTCTGCGCGCCGCCGCGAAGAACGGCAACTCCTGCCTGCCGGTCATCGACCCCGCGGACTACGACGAAGTCGTGAGGCTCCTCGGGAGCGGCCGGGAGATACCCGCGGACATCCGCGACGCGTTCGTCGCAAAGACGTTCGAATACACCGCCGCGTACGATGCCGCCATCGCCGTCTGGATGCGCCGGCAGATAGAATCGAAGCAGCCCATCTGGCCTGCCTAACCCCGCACCTCAAACTAGGACATCCGATGTCCTAGTTTGAGGTTCCGGTTTTCATGCACCTACCGCATAGAGCGCATAGGTACAGGGCGGTACACCCGTCGCGTACTTGACATATTCTGCTTTCCATGTAAAATGCCTACTAGGGTAAACCGCTATGCCCTGATTTAGCGGTCAGTCCGGGATGCTGGCTCATCCCAAGGGAGTAGCAAGATGTCGTTTCTTGGAAAGTTCTTTGATTATCTCGGAGGTCATCCGCTTCAAGCGGTTGTCGTCATCTTCGCGCTCGTGGTTCTCGCCATCGTGTGGCACGTCAACGCCGAATCGACGGCGTACCGCAACTCTCGCGGCCTGACGGTCGAAGAGAATCGCCGGCGCAAGCTGTGCGATTTCCGTGACAACACCGGCGATCACATCTTCAACGTGCTCACGAGGATGCTCGAGGGCAATAGCCGATACGAACTGCTTCGGAGCACCGACAGTGCCGGCGTGTATCGGATAACCGTCATGTTCAAGAGCACGCGTACGCCGGCGCTCCGCCTTTGGATTACCGCGGACGCGGACGTCCTGCACTACCAGCTCGACGCCCATGGCGAGAAGCGGAACTGGCCGATAAAGGCGACGGACGTGATTATGGTCGGCCTCGCTGGTTGGCTCTCAAGCCAAGCGATCGACGTCAGGAGCTGAACTCCGGACTGAACATTTGTGAACTGGGGCTCGCTTCACGCGGGCCCTTTCCTTTTTCTTACTTCCCTTTCGCGAGCTGCTCGGCCAGTCCCGTGTACCCTTCCGGCGTGAGCGCGAGCAATTCTTTCCGTACGTCTTCGGAGACATCCAAACTCTCAATGAAGACTTTTATATCCATCATGGAAACTTTCTTCCCGCGCATGAGGTCTTTCAGCTTCTCGTACGCGCCCTCCACTCCTTCGCGCCGCAGAATCGTCTGGATGGCTTCCGCGAGCACCTCCGGGTGCGCGGCGAGCGCCTCGCCAAATGCTGCCTCGTCCGGCCGGACGCGCTCGAGACCTTTCGCGAGCGACGCGTAGCCGACGAGCGTGTGCGCGAGCGCGACGCCGAAATTCCGCTCCACCGTGGAATCGGAGAGGTCGCGCTGGAGACGCGAGACGGGAAGCTTGCGGGAGAAGAATTCGAGGAGCGCGTTCGCGATTCCGAAATTCCCTTCCGCGTTCTCGAAGTCGATGGGATTCACCTTGTGCGGCATCGCGGACGACCCTATCTCCCCCGCTTTCGCTTCCTGCACGAGCCAGCCGTCGCTTATGTAGCGCCAGATATCCTGCGCAAGGTCGGTGAGGATGGTGTTCGTGCGACGGTAGGCGTCGAAGAGTTCCGCGTACGTGTCGTGCGGCTCTATCTGCGTGGTGAACGGATTGTGCTCGAGCCTCATGAAATGCTTCTTGCCCTCCCCTTCCGCGTTCAGGCTCTCGACGAATCGCGTCGCGAACGCCGGCCAGTCCGCTTTCGGGAATGCGACCTGATGCGCGTTCCAGTTTCCGGTCGCGCCGCCGAACTTCACGAGGATGCTTGAAACCTTGAGCGCATCCACCTGCCGCTCCAGCCGTTTAACGAACACTTCCATCTCTTTCCCGAAGGTCGTAGGCGATGCCGGCTGTCCGTGCGTACGCGCGAGCATGGGGAGCGCAGCGTACGTCTTCGCCGACTCTTTCAGCTTCTCGTACACCGGCAGAAGGCCCGGGAGCATCGCGTGCTCGAACGCATCGCGGAGCATGAGGCCATACGCGACGCTGTTCACGTCTTCCGAGGTAAGGCCGAAATGCACCCATTCGCTCTTCGCCTCGAGGCTCGTACCCGCAAGCTTCTTCTTTATGAAATACTCCACCGCCTTCACATCATGCCGCGTGGCGGGAATGGCCTCACGGCCGCCCGCCGCCGGCACTCCTTCCGTCTCGATCCTTTTAACGAGCACCACGTCGTCTTCAGAGACCTTATCGCAACTTTGTTGCAGTAAGGCTCTTTCATCATCGGTAAGCTGAAACGGAAGCGCCGGCTCGTCCGCGAGCGCGAGCAGATATGCGCACTCCACGCGCACCCGCGCGCGGATGAGTCCCGCTTCGCTCAGGTACTGCCGCAGAGGCTTCGTCGCTTTCGCGTAGCGACCGTCTATCGGGCTTAAGGCCGTGAGTTCGTTCATAGGGTGAACCCTACCAGATTTTTCCGGATGCGCTCCTCGATGGGTTCGTCCGAAGGTTTCGGGAACGCCTTGCCGGAGAGCTGTTCGTAGATGGCGATGTACCGGCGCGAGAGTTCCTCGATGAGGTCAGTGGGTGCTTCAGGAAGCACCTCGTCCTTGTACGGGTCCGAATGTTCCTTGAACCAGAGGCGGATGAATTCCTTGTCGAAATGTTCCGGCGCTTCGCCCTTCGCCATGCGCGCGCCGTAGGTGGCGAGCTGCCAGTAGCGGGACGAGTCCGGCGTGTGTATCTCGTCGATGAGAACGAGCTCGCCGTTCTCATCCGTGCCGAATTCGTACTTGGTATCGACGAGGATGAGCCCGTGCTTCGCCGCCACGTCCTGCCCGCGCTTAAAGAGCTTAAGCGCCGTCTCCTGCACCTTCTCGAAAAGCTCCTTCGTGATGAATCCTTCGGCGACGAGTTCGTCCGGCGTAAGGGCGCGGTCATGTACGTCCTCTTTCGTCGTCGGGTCGAATATCGCCTGCGGCAGTTTCGTGTTCTTCGCGAGACCGTCCGGAAGCGTTATGCCGCCGAACGTCCGTTCGCCCTTGCCGTAGCGCGTCCAGATGGACGTGTCGGTGGAGCCGGTCAGGTATCCGCGTACGACGCCCTCTATCTTGAGGGGCTCGTAGCGCTTCGCGACGGTCACGTTCGGGTCCGGCACCGCGATGATGTGATTAGGGACGATGTCCTTGGTCGCGTCGAACCAGAACGCGCTCGAGAGATTCAGCACCGCGCCCTTGTTCGGGATGCACGCGAGGAAACGGTCGAAGCCGGTCAGCCGGTCCGTCGTGATGAGGATGAGCCGCTCCGGCTGGAAGTAGATGTCGCGCACCTTCCCCTTCTTCCGTTCTCCGAACTCCTTGAAATCCGTCTCTTTGAGTACTTGCATGGTCATACAGCGAGCCGTTCGCCCGCGCTAAAAGCTCCCTTGCTCGTAAAGCGCACGCCCGGTTCCTTGGTCACCGTGCCCGCGACCTTGGCTTCGATGCCGAACCTCTTCGCGGCGGCAATCGCCTTCTCCGGCTCCGGCGTGATGACCGCCATGCCCTGTCCCATGTTCCAAGCACGGTATGCTTCCGCGTCCGGAATCTTTCCCGCTTCCTGACAGTGCTTCGTGATTGCGGGCGGGTCGAAAAGGTCCGTGAGCGTCGCGCCGAGGCCGGAGGGACGGAGCACGCGGCCGAATTTCTCGGGAATCCCGCCGCCCGTGATGTGCACCACGCCGTGCACCGTTCCGCTTCCTTCAGACTGGAAGCCGCCGTGAAGGTCCACGATGACGCGCGTGTAGATGACGGACGGCGTGAGCGCCGCTTCGCCGAGCGTCGTGTCGCCGAACTTCTCCGTATGCCACTCGGAACCGTACGCGTCGGAAAACACCTTGCGCACCAAGGACCAGCCGTTGCAGCGGAATCCGTTTTCACGCAGTAGCACGATAGTATCTCCTTCCTGTATCTCTCGTCCGGTAAGCAGCTTGTTCTTGCGCGCTATCCAGAGCGCCGCCGCGCCCCAGTGGTACGGGAAGTCGCCGTACCCGGCCATAAGCGTTCCCATCTGCGCGATTTCGCCGTTAATGATGGAGACATTCGCGGCTTTCGCGGCGGCCACGTACCCTTTCGCGAGCTCGCGCACGGTCGGTAAGTACCGGTCATCCGTGCCGAGCGATTTCAGATCCAGATTCGTGCCTATCGCCACCGGTTCGCCGCCGCGCAGTACCGCATCATCCGTGACCATCGCGAAGAGGTCGAATGCGATGGTGTCGTGCTTCCCCACCCGTTCCGCTATCTCCACTTTCGTGCCGGCCGTATCGAAACAGAGCGACATGAACGAGTCCGCCGGAAGCGCCCCCGCGTTCAGCATGCGTATGCCAGCGAAGTCGTCCACCGGCGCGACCACCTCGCCGAAGAGTCCCTTGCGTAACGCGAAGGTCTCCTTCGCCGCTTCGTACATGATGCGCGAGGCTTCCGCCTCCACGTCCACGTCCACGCCCGCCTTCGCGTATGCGCCTTTCTCGCTCATGCGACCTTCTGCTCCGCGAGATATTTCCGGAATCCGCCCTTCCCGATGCGCGCGGCCTTCGCAAGCACCTCCTTCTCCATCTTCTTCTTGTAGGCAACGAGCGCCTTGCGGATACGAGTGTCTCCGGTGCCGAGCATCTGTGCCGCGAGGATGCCTGCGTTCTTCGCGCCGTTTATGGCGACCGTCGCTACCGGAACGCCGGGCGGCATCTGCGCGATGGCGAATAAGGAATCGATGCCCGCGGTCGAGGAACTCTTTATGGGGACGCCGATGACGGGAAGCGGCGTGAACGCCGCGATGACGCCCGGCAAGTGTGCCGCAAGCCCCGCGCCCGCGATGATGACGCGCACGCCGTGCTTCTCCGCGTTCTTCGCGTACGCGGCAACCGCCGAGGGTGCGCGGTGCGCGGAAAGCGCAGTGACCTCTACCCCGATGCTGAAACCCTCAAGGACATCCGCCGCCGCTTGCATGGCCGGCAGATCAGAATCCGAACCCATGATGATGCTTACCTGCGGTTTTTTCATGCGGAAATGGTAGCACATTCCCGAAGTATGGAATCCGCGCGCGCTTCGGGCGTTTCCATGACGGGAATCGCGATGACTTTCATGCCGGCCGATCGGTACGCTTCCCCGAGAAGCTCGTGCAATCGCGCGGCTTCTTCCGGCGTTTCCGTACGCACGGCGTCCGGCTTATAGGGCAGGCGGTCGAGCAGGAAGACCGCGTCATAGCGCGCGTTCGCGAGCGCTTCGGTAAGGAGCGGATGCGCGTCCACGCCGCGTATCGAAAGGTAGGGGATGCTGTCGTGCATGCCGCGGTCGAAGAATACGAGCGCTTCGCGCGAAAGCGCTTGTTCCGCCCCCATCTTCATGCGGAGCAGTTCGAGCTGGAACGCCGCTTCGTTCGCGCGAATCTCTTCGATGCTCCGCCCCTTCGCGAGTTCGCGTTCCAGGTAGGTCCGTGCGGCTTCGGGAACGACCGTGTGGCCGCGCGCGGCAAGAGCGTCGATGACGGAGGTTTTCCCCGCGCGCGGACCTCCCGTGAGTACGAACCAGCCGCGATGCATAGCGGCATCATAGCAAAAAAAGACGGGCGGGGTCGCGCATGCGCGCTAACCCGCCCGTTACCGTCCGTTTCAGACTCGGACCGCCCACGCAGTGCCGAAGATGGCCCCCGAGAGCTCGTCATATCGGCGAAACTCGAACGCGCCGTCCCACAGCGGCGTCGCGGGCGCCCGTCCGGCCGGGTTGTACCAGCCGAACCGCGTGCCCGCCGCTTTCGCCATGAGGCCGTCACGAACGAGGTCGTCCCCGAGGTAGAGCACGTCGTCCATAGGGACGCAGAAGCAGCCGAACTTCCGGAGCGCATACCGCAAGAGACGTTCGTCCGGCTTCATCCAGTCCTTGCACAGGGACCCGCGGATGTCGTCGTCCGTCACCATGGGAAGCGGTTTCCGATGGTGCGTCTCGTAGAAACGCGTGATGAAGCGTTCATGCCCCGCGGAAAGGATGCCGCAGGTCCTCCCGCGCCATCCCGCTTCTTCCTGGAAGAACGCCGCTCCCGGAATCCGGCGCGGCCAGGATTCCCCGACCTGCGGCAAGAGGATGAGGAGCTTCGCGCGAACGAATATCTCCGTCATCGTGTCGAGCGTCGCCGGAACGGTGAGCGCGAGCGACTGTCCCTTGCCTTCCGGTACGCACTGCATGAGTGCGGAACGATGCTTGCCGAGATAGCCGAGCGCGCTGCCGCACATGAGCGAACGAGCATCTTCCGCTGCCCCGGCCTGAAGCAGCTCCTCGATGAGTTCGCGCGGCGACCGGTTGCCGGCGCCGCCTATCTTCAGAAGCGCCTCGGTGCCGTATGCGCCGAACACCGCGCCAATCGCTTCGCGCGACGCTTCCTCGACTCCCTTCATAGCGGAATCCGGGGAGGCGGCCGTGTTCGCGATTGTGTTATCGAAGTCGAACACGAACACGCGGGGAGCGTTCCCCTCGAACAGTCTCTTCATCTCTCCCTCCGGAGTCTTCTGGAAGCACGCACGATGCCGAAGGTCCGCCACGTGGCTGACCGCACTTCCGAGACGAGGATAGCAAGCGGGACTGAAACCGCAACCGTAAGCGCACGAAGGAAAAACCCACGGGAAGCCCCTGCGAGGTCCGCTAACGCCTCCCACATTCAGCCCGAAAGCAAAATGTTACTATATATGCATATATAGTAACATTTTG
>JAGWYL010000011.1 GCA_018969385.1 Patescibacteria group bacterium | reverse complement strand
CTTGCGGTCGGGAAGTATCTTGGCGTCTTCGAGTACGCGCTTCGGTTCGAGCCTCTGTTCCTCGTCCTGAACGGCGCGCTTTCGTACGGTCTGTGGATGCTCACCATCCAGATACGTTTATGAACGAGGAAATTTTTGAGAAGGCGAAGGAAGAAGACCTCTCGATGGATGAGGCGGAGGAGCTTGAGGCGTTTATGGACGAGAACGGGCTCGACGACGTGGACGAGGCGTACGAAGTTTGGTCTGAATTATAACTAAAACACTCATGTCTCCTTGGAGACGGACTAGCGCCGCGGACGATGGCGCGACGCGCTCCGCTTGAAACGCTCGCGCTATACTGGGCGAAATGCGGAAGATTCGGATAGGAGGATTGGTGTTCCGTTTCGTTGACGCGCGCACGCGGCTACCGCGTACGCGAAGGGGGAGCGAGAAGCACGAGGAGGCGAAGGCGGCCGCGCGTGCGCTTGCCCACGCGCGGCTCGCGCATTTCAACCAGTACTACGGATTCGCGTACGCGAAGGTATTCATTCGCAGCCAGAAGACGCGCTGGGGCGCGTGCTCCGCGAAAGGGAACCTCGGGTTCAACTATCGCATCGCCTTTTTGCCGCCGCATCTGGCGGACTACGTCATCGTGCACGAACTCTGCCACCTGGGCGCGTTCAACCACTCGCCGGCGTTCTGGAACCTGGTGGCGGAAACGACGCCGAACCACAAGGAACTGCGTCGGGAACTTCGCACCTCGTATCGGTTCTAGTCCGCCCGCTTCGGGGCACCGGCCCGCGTACTTCTCCGCCTTCTCCGCGCTCTCCTTCCACTTCCGCTTCTCCTTCCGTTTTCCCCTTCCGTTCTCTTCTCTAATTCGCGCGAATGGTAGAATAACGGGATGAATGAGAGGGACCTGGAGCGGACGATGAAGGCGCTCGCGAACCGGCGCCGTCTTTCCATTCTCCGGTATCTGAAGGGCAGGAAGGAGGCGAATGTCGGCGACATCGCGGAGGAAATCCGCCTATCATTCAAAGCGACATCGAAACATTTGGGCGTCCTTTCGGCCGCGGATATCGTTGACCGCGAACAGAGAAGCCTGCAGATGTTTTACCGCCTCGCGCCAAAGCCTCCGCCGGGCGCGCGCCCTGTCCTCTCTCTTCTCTAATTCGCGCGAATAGGCGAATAAGGAATCAGAAAGGGGATCAGAAAGTGAAAGTTGCGAGACAAGAGACAAGAGACAAGAGACAAGGGACAAGTGACAAGGGACAGGAGACGGAAGACAGGGGCAAGGGCAGGGGGACGGGGATTGAAGTCAAAAAAGAATTAGGAATTACGAATCACGAATTACATTCGGATTGCCATGATCACGTACGATGATTTCGAAAAGGTTGATGTGCGGGTGGGGAAGGTCGTCTCCGTCGCGGACTTTCCCGAAGCGCGGCGACCCGCGTTCAAGCTCGACATCGATTTCGGCCCGGAGCTGGGCACGAAGCGTTCGAGCGTGCAGGCCGTGGGCGCGCACGCGAAGGAAGAGCTCGAGGGCATGCTCGTGTGCTGCGTGGTGAATTTTCCGCCCAAGCAGGTGGGTCCGTTCATGTCCGAAGTGCTCACGCTCGGTTTCAAGAACGCTGCGGGTGATGGCTGGGTGCTCATCACGCCTGCTAAGGAGGGCGTGGAATTGGGGAGCAAGCTTGGCTAGCGGAACTTATTCCGCGTTCAATGCCTTGCGGGTCTGGGGACCGACGTAGCCCACCTGTGCGATGCCGTTTTTGCCCTGGAACGTCTTCACGCCGGCTGCGGTGAGCGGGCCGAAGTATCCGGTAACGGGACCGGCGTACGAGCCGTCCACGGTGAGGTGCTTCTGAAGTTCCGTGACCGCCGCGCCGCGCGAACCGATGCCGAGATACGCGGTGAAGACATAGCCGTCCTGCTTTCCGGAAGCGGCGGCTGGCGCTGGCGCGACGGCATTCGCCGCAGTGTCGCTTGCACTGCTTGCCGCGGCGGTTCCCGCGGCGTTCGTCGAGGTCTGAGCGCTACCGGTAGGCGCCGCGGCGGCAGCCGCGGCGACGGATGCGGAAACGGTGACGGTAGCCGAATCGGTCGCCTGGTTTCCGTACGAATCCGTGCCGACGAGCGTGAGCGTATGCTTCCCGATATCGCTTTTCGCGGGCGTCCAGGAGAAGTTGCCCGAAGCATCCGTGCTCGACGCGTTCACCGTGGAATATTTTCCGAGCGAATCGATGACGGTGAGGGATGCGTTCGTGAAGCCCGTGGTGCTCGCCGTGAAGGTGACCGGCGTGCCGACGGCGACGGAGGTGCCGGGCGCGAAGTTCGTGATGGCGACGCTCGGCGGAAGCACCATGATGGACTGTGTCGTATGCGCGCCGTGTCCGTATGCGTCCTGCGCCGTCACGGTGATGCTGTGCTGTCCCTGCTCGCCGAAAGACGGCGTCCAGGAAAAGGTGCCGTCGGTCGCGATATCCGCGTACCACACCGTCGAGCCCGCGTACGCGTCATGCACGTAGAAGGTCGGGTTCGTGAATCCCGGAGCGGACACGGTGAACGTCACGGGTTCGCGCGTGAACGCCGTCTCTCCCGGAGAAAGGTTCTCGATGCTGATGGCGTTCGGGACGACATAGATGTGGACCGTCGCGGTCGCGGTGTCGCCGAGCGAATCCGTCGCCGTGATGGTGATGTCGTGCCCGCCCGCGTCAGCGGCGGCGGGCGTCCAGGTGTAGTAGCCGTAGCCGTCAATGCTCCCGCCGCCGGACGCCGTGTACGAAGGGTTCGTGAACCCTATCGCCGAGATATACGCGGTCACGGTCTGTCCCGGGTCGACGGAGGAACCGGGCAGGATGGATTCCACGGTGAGCGCGGCTGCGTGCGCCGTAAGGCCGCCGGAAAAGAGCAGGACGAACGAGGCGATGCCGAGCGTGAAAGAGAAACGGATTCGATTCATGGAAGCGTACGGGATAGCGAATAATACGTTTCGCGTAAAGTATAGCGCAGCGAGAGCGCTCGCGGACGCTTCAGGCGGCCGCGGGTGAAAAACGGCGGATGTTGAAATTTTCTTGGAGTATGATATAATCACCTCCCTAATCCATACCCATGACCGATTTCAAGAAACACAGCAAATTCGACGGTGCACGCAAGGGATTCAACAAAGGCGGGTTCGGTCGCCCGCCGTTTGGCAGCCGCGCTTCGGCGGGCCGGGACAACGGCTTCAAGCAGCTCTATGACGCGGAGTGCAACTCCTGCCACAAGATGTGCCAGGTGCCGTTCCGTCCGAACGGGTTGAAGCCCATCTACTGCCGCGACTGCTTCAGGCAGGACGAGGAGCGCGCGCCGAAAGGCCGCTTCGAAAAGAGGGAATACGGCGCGCCGCGCCCGCTCGCGCGCGAGACGCCTTCCGCGGACAGCCGCCGGCTCGACGACGTCACGCGCCGGCTCGACGCCATGCAGGCGACGCTCGAGAAGATATATGCGGCGATAGAAACGGGGAATCGCGCTGCGGCGCTTTCGAAGGAGCTCGGCAAGTACGCGACCGCCGAAAAGCCGGAGAAGCCGGAAAAGAAGAAAACCAAGAAGGCGTAGGGCGTGCCGCGTCACGCCGACGCATCCTCCGGGGAGTACAATGTCTCCCATGCCTTTCGCCTACCTGCTCGAATGCGCGGATGGTACGCTCTATGCGGGAAGCACGAACGACCTCGCGAAGCGTCTCCATCAGCACAACCACGCGAAGGCGGGCGCGCACTATACGAAGACGCGCAGGCCCGCGACGCTCGTCTATGCCGAACCGTGCGCGACGCTCCACGACGCGCGAGCGCGCGAAGCGGCGCTGAAGCGCCTCACGCGCGCCGAGAAGCTCGCGCTTATAGAGGCGGGGGAGTGACGTGATCGCTCGCGTCGCCGCCACCTTCCGACAGGCTCTTGTCTCTCTGAATCCACCCGCCGAACGGGAAGAGTTCCGGCAGGCGGTTCAGGATGGGGACGTACGGGAACACGATGAAGAGGAGCAGGATGATGGCGAACGTATAGGCGGCAATCTCGTCGCCGTTGTCATTATTCAAGAGGTTGAACGAACTGTTCAATACGCCAAGCGGCGTCATCCACCAGGAGCCCGGCGGCAGAGCGTTCAGGTAGTGGCCGTTCTCGTCTTTCGCCATGCCCCACTGGTCCGTCGCGAAGCCCAAGGTGCCCGCGCGCTCTTCGAGCACGCCCATGTCGGAGAGGAAGCGGAGCGAATACGTGTACGGTGCCGGGTCCGCGCGGTCCAGGTACGCTTCGTACGTGCCGTTCTCCACGGCCGGCATGAGTGCCGCTATCATCGCGTCGGAAGTCGTCGCTTCCGTCGCGCCGGAGAGCGCTTCATAGGGCGCGACGACGTACACCGTCCGCGTGTCGAACGCGTACGGGTCGATGGAGTCGAGGTACGTGGCGGTGTCGGAGGTGCGCGCGTATTCGTCAGTCAAGGTCGAGGACACCAAGGACGCATCCGCCTTCGCGGAATCCGCTATGGTCGAAACCGGCACGTACGGCGAGTGGAAGAAGAACGCGAGCACGAGTATCGCCGCCGCGAGGAATGCGCCGCGCGTCCACATGATGCGGTGATTCGCGTCCACCATGCGGTACGGCGTCTCTTTCTTGAGAGGCTTCGAGATGCCGTAAGCGTGGATGAGGATGTAGTGGAGGACGAAGAGGCCGAGTATGGAGAGCGGGATGATGGCCACGTGGAGCGCGAACTCCTGCAGATGCGAGAGCGGATTAATCCAGTAGCCCAAGCGCGCGCCGTTCCAGAAGTCCGCGCCGGAGACCGCGCGGAATTGGGAAGAGAAATCGCCGCGGAGCCCGTACCCGAATTCCGTCTGGAATACGACGAGCGCGAATATCGCCGCGCCGAAGACCCACACCATCCTGCGCGGCGGGCGGTACCCGCTCGTGAAGAATCCGACGAGGATGTGGAGGATGAGGATGGCGATGAACGCCTGCACGCTCCAGAGGTGCACGCTCCGCGCGTAGATGCCGACCGGATCATGGAGCCACCAGTCTTGCCCCATGAAGGCGAGCACGGAGCCGGAGATGATAAGGAGCACGAGCGACGTGAGCGCGAGGAATCCGAGGCCGTAGAATATCTTGTTGCCGTAGGAGGGCAGGCGGTGGAGGTAAATCTTGCTGACGAGCGTCTTGAATGCGTTCGCCTTCGGCCCGTATTCCGGTTCTTCGTTCATCGTTTTACGATAGCATGCTTCGCCCGCTCAAAACGCTTTGCTCGTTGAAAGTCAGATTTGCACTTATCCACCGAACCCTTGCGCGGGCCGCTTACGCGCTTCGGGTGCATGTATCCTATAGGCAAGTGCTTGCCTGCTCTGAAGGGCCGTGCTAACCGTCGTACTCTCGAAAAGTTTATTCGTTGCTTGCCTTACCCACAATATATGACAAGGAAACTCATGCGCCTCGCTCTCCCGTTCGGCGCGGTCCTGTTCGTCGCATTCTTCGTGGTCGGATTCTCTTCATTCTCGCGCGTCCATGCCGCGGTGGATCTTCTCACCGCAGCGCCGACTGTCGCGAACACGGACGACCTCATCGGCGCGACGAACGCGAGCTGGACTTTCACCGCGACCACGACCGCGCAGATAGACCGCGGCGACATCGTGCAGTTCATACTGCCTTCCGTGAGCCAGGCGGTTCCGTTCAGCGTTACGAGTCCGACGCTCGTCGCAACCTCTAGCATCGACCTCTACATCGCGACCACGAGCGCAAGCGAGGGTCTCCTCGTGGCGAGGGCTTCCGGAGCGCCGGTCATATACGGATTCGCGACGACCACCGTACCGGCGGGCACGACGCTCTCGGTGACCATCGGCGGCATCAAAAACGCGACCGGTCAGCTCTCTGCGATGAGCGGTCTTTCCTGGAGCCTGCGGGCGGGCACCTCCACCGATCCGAGCAATCCCGGCGGGAGCCTTGCCTTGACGGCGTTCTCCGCGAATTCGACCCGGAGCCTAGTGCGCGCGGGCGGCGCGCTCGTTTCCGACAAGAACTCAAGCGTGAGCGCCTCGTCGAACGCCACGGGTGCCTCGAACGTCACGTACACGTTTCGGATAACGACGACTACCCAGATACCCGTCGGCGGCAAGGTCGCCATCAATTTCCCGTCCGTCTATAACATTGATGCCGCGACATCCACGGCGACGACGCAAAACATCTCCAACAATACGGCCGCACAGATTGCCGTGGGCGCGGTTGCGACTTCGACCGATGCGGGCGGCACGAAGCGGGTGGTATTCACGGTCTCGAACGCCGTCGTGAACGCCGGCGATGTCATGACCGTCAAGGTTGCCGGACTCACCAATCCCGCGACGGCGGACGTCTACCGTCCGTTCGCGCTCTTCACGACGGAAGCGAACGACGGTCTCATTGACGGTTCGTATTTCGGCTTCGAAACGTCCGATTACGGCAACGGTGCGCCGCCCCCGAACGACGCCATCTACATCGGCGGCGTGAATAACCTCGTCATCCAGGTGCTGAAGCAAAATGGCTCGGGCACGACGACGCTCTCTGCGGGCGACATCGCGCAAATGAAGGTCGCGGCAGGGTGCCCCGACCGGCAGTACTTCATGGGCGAAAAATGGCTCGATTCCTCCGGCGTCGCGAGCTACAGCAACATTCTGGACTGCAACTACATGGTCGGCGTCGATCCCTTCAGCGCGACCTCGACGAGCTTCTACAGTTCATACCTGCCGCCCGGCATGAAGCAGGTCAACCTGGTGTCCTCGGGCGGAGTTGGACAGACGGCGACGACGACGCTCATCTTCGGCATCCCGGATTCGACTTCGACCGTCGAGGTCGACCTCCCGAACGCCGTGTCGGGCGCCCACGCATTCATACAAGCGTATAGCGCAAACAACCAGTCCTTCTCACCGATCTACACGACCGCGAACGGCACGACGCAAGGGTTCGACGGCAGCGGCCACGGGTACGCGCGCGTGAACATCAATAGCGGCACGACGTGGAACTTCAATGTTATGGGCGGGCAGTACGGGTCAAGCGGAAACATCACCGACGGCTCGGGCAATAAATACTGGGCGCCGGAAATTTCGTCTATCAATCTGACGGCGGCTTCTTCGAGCGCGAGCCTCGGCACCTTCTCCTATGTGCTCGCGGACAAGACGCTCAACGTCTCGCTCGTGGACACGAACGGCTCTGCGCTCACCAACGCGTGCGTCGGCGTCTCCCGCTCGGGCGGCGGCATCTTCATGGGTCCGCAGGACATGATCTGCTCGCCCAACAACGGCAGTGCCTACCAGTTCAAAGTCCCCGCGGGAAGCATCACCATAAACGTAAGCCGTCCCGGCCACGGCGAGCCGTCGGAGTATCCTGTCGCGATTTCTGGCGCGACAACCAACAAGACCATCACGCTTTCGGCGCCGTCGACGTACATCACCGCCACCGTGGAAACGAGCGGCGGGACGCTCATCAAGGGCGCGCCGGTGTTCGCCTCCGGCAGTAACGGCTTCGGCAACGCCATGACCAACTCAAGCGGCGTCGCGACGATTTACGTCCCAAGCGGAATGTACTCGGTGCAGGGATTTGCGCCCGGCTTCGGGCCCCTTACGGCACAGACGGCCTCCACAGGACAGTCGCTCACGTTTACCGTGAACACGGGCGTGCTGAAGACCATCTCTGGAACGGTAACGCAGACCGGTTCGGGCGGCGTTGCGGGCGTGAACATCGGCGCGCATGGCACCGGTTCCACCACGGGCGGTAACGGTACGCAGACGGACGCGAACGGCAACTACACGCTCTACGTACCTGCGGGCACGTATCAGGTCAATGCCTGGTCTCCTGGAACCGGCGGACTTACGCCCGTTTCGGTCGATGTCTCTTCCGCTGATGCGAGCGGCGTAAACTGGTCGCTCACCGCGCAGGGGACGCTGCACCTCACCATCAATCACGCCTCGGGTCTAAGTTCTCTGTACGCCGGCGTGTTCGACCCCTCGACGGGACTTGGCAACGGCACCAACTCCTGGACGACGAGCGGTACCGACAAGATAGCTGACATCACGCTTCCGGCGGGTACGAATTACTCCGTGCAGGCGGGCTCGCCGGGACTCGGGCAATTCGGGAGCCAGACGAGCGTGACTATTACCGGCGGCGGCACGACGAACGTGACGTTTGACGCGACCGGCTCGGTGACGCTCGCGACGCTTTCGGGCTCGGTGAAATCCAGCGGAGTCGGCATCGCGAATGTAAACGTGTGGGCGAGCCGCACCGATAGTGCAGGCTTCTTCTCGACCCTGACCGACGCGAGCGGTAACTACTCCCTCTCGGTTCCCGATAGCACGACCTATGATGTGGGCGTGCGTTCTCAGAGCTACATCGCCGACCAGGGCGACGTCGCGGTCGCCGTTTCCGGCGGCACCACCAAGGACTTCACGCTCACCGCGGCGGGCTCGACGGTCACCGGCAAAGTAGAAGACGGTAGCGGTACCGGAATCGCGAAAGCATGGGTCAGCGCGGCACAGACCGGTGTCGCGAGTTCGACCACTATCGGCACGCAAACCGACGATGCCGGTAACTACACGCTAAACGTCACGCCCGGCTCCTCGTGGGATCTGACCGCGCAGTCCACCTGTTATCTGCGCGTGGCGCCGCTCTCGGCGAGCGCGGGTGAAAGCGGCAAGAACATAACGCTCACGGCTGCGAGCGGCTGTACGAAACCCGTGCCGCAAGTGTTCGCCATCACCGATACCACCGGCGGACAGATTTCAACTTCGAACATCACCATCAACATCCCGCCGAACGTGCTTGGCACCGCGCAACAGACCGACACCGTGAGCATCTACGACACGCCCGTGAGTGCCGTCGCGGCGGGGAGCAGCGCGACGCCCTTGGCCGGCTCTCTGCGTGAAATTGTGGCGACCACTCCATCGGGGGAAAATATCACGAAGCTGAACGGCATGGTTACGATCACTACGAAATATGATCCTGCAACCATTCCGTCCGGTATGAGCGTCTCCGATCTCCAATTCGGCTACTTCGACACCGGAACCGGCCAGTGGGAACCCATCGCGGCGACGGTCGATACGACCAACCACACGTTCACGATCCAGGTCAACCACTTCACCGAGGACGGTCCGATACTGCCGGGCGTTCCCGATGCGCCCACCGGCCTTACGGCGACGGCCGCCTCCGCTTCAGGTATCAATCTCTCATGGACGGCATCGCCATCAGCGACCTCATACACCGTCTACCGCAGTTCGACCGACTCAAACTTCACGTCTTCGATTGCGACCGGCGTCTCCGGAACGAGCTATTCGGATACCGGACTCTCCGCAAGCACGAAGTACTACTACGAAGTCGCCGGAACTAACGCCAAGGGCGAAGGGCTCAATTCGAGTTCGGCGAACGCGACGACAAATGCCGCGGCATCCGCCGCAGCGGCGAGTAGCGGCGGCTCCATCGGGATTTCAGCCGGCGGAGGCGCGTCGAATCCGCTTCCGGAAACCGTTCCCACCGCGATAGCAGCCGTTACGTCACCCGCTGAAGCTCCTGCGACATCGAGTGCTCCCGTCGCCGTTCCGGCGTATCGCTTTACGCGAGGCATGGGCATCGGCGCCACCGGTGATGACGTCATCGCATTGCAGAAGCTGCTTATCGCGCGCGGCGATCTCGTGATGCCGCAGGGCGTCGCCATGGGTTACTTCGGTGCGCTTACCAAGACGGCGGTCGCGCGCTTTCAGAAAGCGAAAGGAATCGACCCGATAGGTACCGTCGGCCCGCTCACGCGCGCGGCGCTTCAGGGTGAGTCTGAAGCCGCTACGCTCGCACCGGCGCACGCGTCGGCGATACGCGTACTCGCCCATGACCTTGCGCTTCGCGCTCGCGGCGCTGACGTAAAAACGTTGCAAGCGCTACTTAATCGCGATCCGGACACGCAGGTCGCCGGCGCGGGTCCCGGCGCTCCCGGGAACGAGACCGATTACTTCGGGGCGCTTACCGGCAAGGCGGTAGAGGCGTTCCAGCGCAAGTATGGGATTGCGGCACCCGGAGATGCAGGGTACGGACGCGTCGGTCCCTTGACGCGTGAAAAGCTGAACGCACTCTTTCACTAGCCAGCCTCCTGCGTTCCTGCGGGGAGACGAAGCGCGGCGAGGAACGTCTCAAGCTCTTCGCCTTCTATCGGACGCCACTGTCCCGCGGGCAGCTTTCCGAGCGTGATGTTCATGATGCGGACGCGCTCGAGGTCGAGGACGACGTTATGGAGCGCGGCCACCATGCGGCGTATCTGATGCTTCTTTCCCTCGGAAAGCGTTATGGAAAACGTCCTCTCGCCGGTCTTGCGGATCTTGCACGGCTCCGTCACGTAGCCTTCGATATTGACGCCCGCTTCCATCGTCTTCTTGAAACTGTCGCGCAGCGCCTCCTCCACGCGCACGCGGTACTCCTTGTCGTGTTCGTATTCCGGATTCAGGAGCCGGTCCGTCACGCGGCCGTCGTTCGTGAGGATGATGAGGCCGTGCGAATCCTTGTCGAGGCGCCCGACGGGGAAGACGCCTTCGATGCCCTTCGGGAACTTGATGCTTCCGCGGATGTCCCGTTCGCCGTTTTGCGGCGAGTGCGTGATGACGCCGACCGGCTTGTTGTACGCGAAATAGTAGGACCGCTTCGCGCTCGGCGCGCCGCGCAGTTCCACGCGGTCGCCTTCGTCCACCTTGTCGCCGAGTCTCGCGACGCGGCCGTTTATGAGTACGCCGCCGCGTTCGACGAGTCCGTCCGCGCCGTGGCGGGTCGCCACGCCCTCGCGGGCGAGGTACTTGTTGATGCGCATCGGATAGCCCTCTTTGGGCACCGGTCGCGCTCCCGGGGATTTCGGCGCTTTGCGTTTCTTCATGCGCGCACTATACCCTAGAACCCGTTTCAAGACCCACTCCGTCCGGCGATTTCGAGGCAATGCTAGGACATCCGATGTCCTAGCATGCGTTCCCCGATAGGATCCCGTGCTCACGCACCGTATCATTACACCACACGGATATGTAGGACATACTATGTCCTACATAAGGCGGAGCGGGTGCTTGCGAAATGTGCGGGCGGCGTATCCCCAGCAGGGCCGGAAAACACGAAATGGTACAATCAGCCGGCATGGAACTCGCGCTCGACATCAAGGACCTCAAGAAGACGTACGCGAGTGGAACTCCCGCGCTTAAGGGCGTGACGCTTTCGATTCCGCAGGGGGATTTCTTCGCGCTCCTCGGACCGAACGGCGCGGGGAAGACCACGCTCATATCCATCGTCACCGGCCTTGCGGATAAGAGTTCGGGCTCGGTGCGCGTCTTCGGCGTGGACATGGAGAAGGAGCCGCAGAAGGCGCGCCTCCATGTGGGCGTGGTGCCGCAGAATTTCAATTTCAACATCTTCGAGAAGGTCATCGACATCGTGGTGAATCAGGCCGGGTACTACGGCATACCGCGCAGCGTCGCGCTGCCGCGCGCGAAGAAGCTCCTTACGGACCTGGGGCTCGGCGAGAAGCTTAACGTCACGGCGCGCGAGCTTTCAGGCGGCATGCAGCGGCGCCTCATGATCGCCCGCGGACTCATCCATGAACCGAAGCTGCTCATCCTCGACGAGCCGACCGCGGGCGTGGACGTGGAGCTGCGCCGCTCCATGTGGGCGTACCTTGAGAAGCTCACGAAAAGCGGCGTGACCATCCTGCTCACCACGCACTACCTCGAAGAAGCGGAGCAGCTCGCGAAGCGCGTGGCCATCATCACCAAGGGCGAAATCATCGTGAACGGCACCATGGAAGAGGTGCTTGCGATGCACGATGATTCCGCCCCGAAGGACAAGTACCGCGCGGGAAAGCTGGAAGAAGTGTTCCTGAAACTCGTGGAGGGCGATGCGCCGACGCTATGACGATGAACGCGAACGGACGATTCGAAACCTGCTCCGCCGGCAAGCGGTTCGGAAGCGAACCCATTCAAGGCTTCCGAACCGCTTGCCGGCTTCGTCTGATGCATCGAACCGGATTCTCAAACGACCTCTCCGTATGACCCCGTACCAACTCTGGACTTCCTACTACACCATCATCCGCAAGGACGTGGTGCGCATGGTGCGCATCTGGCCGCAGACCTTCCTGCCGTCCATCGTCACCTCCACGCTCTATTTCCTCATCTTCGGCGCGTTCCTCGGCTCCCGGATAGGAGAGGTGCACGGCGTGCCGTACGTCATGTTCGTGGTGCCCGGACTCGTCATGCTCGCGGTGGTGACGAACGCGTACATGAATACGGCGTTCGTCATGTTCCAGTCGAAATTCTTCGCGCGCAACATCGACGAGGTGCTCGTCTCGCCCACGCCGCCGTGGGTGCTCGTTGCCGGGTTCGTCTCGGGCGGCGTGCTTCGCGGCGTCGTCATCGGCTGCCTCGTGCTCGCGGTCTCGCTCTTCTTCACGCACCTTTCCATACATAGCCTCTTCGTCATCTTCCTCTTCCTGGTGCTGACCTCGCTCGTCTTCTCCCTCGCGGGGCTCGTGAACGGCGTCTTCGCGAAATCCATCGACGGCATAAACATCGTCCCCACCTTCGTCCTCCAGCCGCTCGTGTACCTCGGCGGCGTGTTCTATTCGACGCAGGCGCTCCCCGGCTTCTGGGGGACGGTGACGAAGTTCGACCCCATCTTCTATCTCATCAACGGCTTCCGCTACGGCTTCCTCGGCACGGCCGATGTGCCGCTCTACGTTTCCACCGGCCTTCTCGTCGCGTTTTCCGCCGCGTTCCTCCTTGCCGCGTGGTACCTCATCCGCACCGGACTCGGCCTGCGCCAATAGGCGGAGATTCCGCCTTTTCCCTTTTTCCGAAAGTACGCTAGGGTGCGGTGCATGGCGCGCGACGAAAGCATCATCCGGTTCGAGGGCGTCTCCTTCGAATACGGGCATACCAAGCCGATACTCGACGCGGTCGATTTCACCGTGCGCCGCGGCATGAAGCTCGCGGTGATGGGTCAGAACGGCGCGGGGAAGTCCACGCTCTTCGGCCTCATGACGGGCGCGCTTACGCCTGAAAGCGGCGTGATACAGCGCGCACACGGCATGACGACGGCCACGGCGTCCCAGGTGATACCGCGCGACCGCATGGACCATACGGTGCGCGAGTATTTCCTCTCATATTTTCCGGAGCCGGTGTACGACATCGACCCGCGGATAGACGACGTGCTCGAGGCGGTGAACCTGGAGCACCATGAGAAGCTCCACGACCGCGTCGTGCGGACGTTCTCCGGCGGCCAGCAGGCCCGGCTCCTGCTCGCTTCTGCGCTTATCCGGAATCCGGACCTGCTCCTGCTTGACGAGCCGACGAACAATCTCGACAAGGACGGCATCGAGCACCTCACGAAGTTCCTCGTCGAGTATCGGAAGACCTGCATCGTCATCTCCCACGACGCCGAGTTCCTGAACGCGTTCACGACGGGCGTCCTCTACCTCGACGTGTTCACGAAGAAGATAGAGCAGTATCCGGGAAACTATAACGACGTGCTCGAAGACATCACCGTGCGCATCGAGCGGGAGAACCGCACGAACGCGCGGCTCGCGAAGAAGATACAGGAGAACAAGGACAAGGCGAACTTCTTCGCGCAGAAGGGAGGGAAGATGCGGCTCGTCGCGAAGAAGATGCGCACGGAGGTGGAGGAGATGGAGGAAGCGAAGGTGGAGGTGCGCAAGGAAGACCGCACGATACGCCCGTTCGTCATTCCCGCGGAATCCGCGGGCGGCGTCCTCTTCACGCTTTCGTCCTATACCGTCCGCAAAGGCAAGAAGCCGGTGACGAAGAAGGCGGACATCGCGCTCTACCGGAAAGGGCACCTCCTCCTGCGCGGCAGAAACGGCATCGGCAAGTCCACGCTGCTCGAGTCCATCGCGAACGGGACGAACGAAGGCGCGCGTATCGCGCCCGGCCTCAAGGTCGGGTACTACCGCCAGGATTTCTCCACGCTCGATTTCGGCAAGACCGTGTACGAAGCGCTCGAGAGCGTGATGCCGCGGCGCGACGAAGAACGCATGCGCTTTGTCGCCGCGGGATTTCTCCTTTCGGCGGACGTCATGCGCACGAAGGTGGGCGACCTTTCGGAAGGGCAGAAGGGGCTGGTCGCGTTCGCCTCCCTCGTGCTCGAACGTCCCGGACTCCTCATCCTCGACGAGCCGACCAATCACATCAACTTCCGCCATCTGCCCGTCATCGCGAAGGCGCTCGACGCGTACGAAGGGGTGCTGCTGCTCGTCTCGCACGTACCGGAATTCGTCGCGCAGATACGCATCGACGAGATTCTCGACCTCGAGAAGTGAGCGCGCGGCGCGTCTTCGCGCCGCGCCGCCGGCCCGCATAGCGGGCCGGCGGTCTCTCCGGAAACCGCAGAATACGGTGTCGTGATACTCTAGAGCATGTCTCAAAGCCGTCAGACGGAGACGACGTGCGGTTTGAAAGACTAAGACTAGAACTCATTTCAAAACCCCTGCGAGAGAGTGCACGATTCGGAAGACTTGAATGGGCTTCTTCCGAATCATGCACCTCGGGCTGGTTTTGAAATGAGTTCCAGGGCAAGCGCCCCGGAGCGGTCTTTCAAACCGCATGTCGTCAAAACAGGTTTCGAGACGCACCAGTCAACCTCACGATGACCAGCAAACAGCCGGAACGAACCGCGCATCCGCGCGCCGCGCCTAAGCGCGCGGCGCTGTCCGGCGTCGCCTTCATCATCGTCGCCGGCGCGGTTCTCTACGTCACCGGCTACTCCGACCTCTTCGCCGTGCGCTACGAACGCGAAGCGTACGCAAAGCAAAGCGCGAGCACGACGCCGCGCGCTTCGCTCGACATCGGCGCGTACAACCGCAAGATGCTCTCGCTCGCGCACGTCTCGACGACGACCGCGCTCATTCCGGAGTCCGCGGTCGCTTCGACGACGCCGAAGGGCACGGCCGTCTACTCCGCGACGACGAGCGTGTCCGTCCTCGGGAGGAAGTGGCCGACGCCGACCGTCTATCCGAACACGGGCGCGCTCTTCCCGTACGACCGCATCGTCGCGTACTACGGGAATTTCTATTCGAAACAGATGGGCGTCCTCGGCGAATATCCGCCGGACGTGGTGCTTGAGAAATTGCGCGCCGCCGTCGCCGAGTGGGAAGCGGCGGACCCGTCGACGCCCGTCATACCCGCCATCGATTACATCGCCGTTACCGCGCAAGGGAGCCCGGGCGCGGACGGCAAGTACCGGTACGAGATGCCGGACAGCCAGATAGACCACGCCATCGAGCTCGCGAACGAGGTGCACGGGGTCGTCTTCCTCGACGTGCAGGTGGGGCTTTCGAACCTGAAGGCGGAACTGCCGCCGCTCGCGAAATATCTTTCCATGCCGAACGTGTACCTCGCCATCGACCCGGAGTTTTCCATGAAGTACGGCAATCCGCCGGGCACCGTCATCGGCACGTTCGACGCGAGCGATATCAACTACGCGGCGAACTACCTCGCCTTCCTCGCGGCGCAGCATGGCCTGCCGCCGCGGATTCTCGTCGTGCATCGCTTCACGTACGATATGGTGACGAATTACGAGAAGATACGTCCGCTGCCGAACGTGGAAATCGTGATGGATATGGACGGGTGGGGCACGCCGGAGAAGAAGTACGGCACCTATACTAACGTCATCGCGCCGGAGCCGGTCCAGTTCACCGGATTCAAGCTTTTCTATAAGAACGACATGAAGCCGCCTTCGACGCACATGCTCACGCCGCCCGAAGTGCTCAAGCTCACGCCCGCGCCGTCTTTCATCCAGTATCAGTAGCCTTCTCGCTTCAAAGCTTCAAACACGACAGGCCGGTGCGGCGCTTTGGAAGCCTAAAGAGCGTTCGCTTCCAAAACGCCGCACCGGCCTGTCGCGCGATTCGGAAGACCCTTCGGAAGCGAGCGTTCGCCAAGGTTCCCGTTCGCGTTCGCCACGCCGCCGCTGGTTTGAAACGGGTCCTAGAGATTAAGCGGCAGGCCGCTCCCCGAACCCGGGTTCGGCAGGTCCCTGCCTTCTCCCGTGCCGTCTCGCGAAGCGCCTTCCGGAGACGATGCGGCGGATGATCTTCCGCCGTTTCCGGAAGCGGACCGCGCGCGCTGCTCGCCGTCTCTCGTTTCCGGAGCCGCGCTCGTCGTCGTCGAAGCGGACGTGGTGGCAAGCGAGAATGCGGGAATCTTGAGGTTCGCCGCGGCATGCGTGAGCACGTCAAGACGCGCGGTGGCGGAGAGCGAATCTTGGAATGCGTGCTGCGCGCCTTCGGTATCATGATGGTTGAGCAGCTCGTTGCCCTTCGCGGCCAGGTTCGTCGCCGTCTCGAGGTCGCTCTCCGCGCTCGCCGCGCTCGCCGCGTCGAGCTGTCCGCGCGAATTGCCGATGAGGTTCGCGGAGTCGTCGATGGCGGCGGATGCGCGGGCGCCGAGATGCGCGGCGTCGGCCTGCGCATGCGCCCGCTCTCCTTCGCCCTCTGTCGACGAGGCGATGTCCGCGAACGATACCGCCCGCGCGGCGATGGCCGCGCGCAGCGTCCCGTCCGTCGTGGTGCCGTAGCGCGCGTCCACATGCGCAAGCACCGCGTCATACGCGGAGAGGCGCGTGGCGAACGTCGCGGAAAGCGCCGCCCGCGCTGCCGGGTCCCGCTCGTCCGCGGCGTCCGCAAGCGCGCTACGCGCGTGCGATTCGAACGCGGCGGTGAGCGTAAGCGCAGTGGAGGACGCGAAGCGGCCGTCCACCGCAAGCGTCGCCGCTTCGTCGATGCGCCGCGCGGCGAGCGTCATCTCCCATGACGCTTTCGCGAACGGCGTCGCCGCGAGGTAGGTCCGCACCGGCTCCGTGACGTCCACCTTGAGCGGATAGAGCGTGTCGCCCGGAAGCGTTCCTTCCGCGGCGTAGGAAAGCGTGCCGCCGCTAAGCACGACGATGAGGAGGAGTGCGAGCGCGCGCGCCCACGGACGGTTCACATATGCGAAAATCGCGGCAGCCTGCGAGACATACGGGGAAGGCACGGGCACGCCCGTCCGCGCGCGCGGATTCTCCCGCACATGCGTCATGACCGCGCCGCGCATGCGCTCCCGCATCTCCGGCGTCAGACGCACGTCTTCGCCGGCCGCTCGTATGAGTTTCTCGTAGTTCTTATTCATGGTTTTTTCTTTTTGCTTCGCAGAATCGCTTGAGGCGCGCGACGCCCCGGTGGATGCGCACGGAAACGACGTTCTCGGACACGTCGAGCAGCGCCGCTATCTCTTTCGGCGAAAAGCCGTCGATGTAGCGGAGCGTCACCGCGACGCGATACTGGTCCGGGAGCCGGGGAAGCTGCTCGCGGATGAGCTGCGCGTCGCGCTCGTCGTCGAGCGCGGCTTCGGTCTCGGCGCGGCTGCCGAGGGCGGCGCCGCGCACCGCTGCCGCGTCCCTCTCATAGAGCGCGTCGAGCGATTCTTCCTTGACGCGCCGGTACTCATCGACGACGAGGTTGTTCAGGATGCGGTACAGGAAGCTCTTCCAGTGCCGCACCTCTCCGCCCCCTGCGACGAAATTCCACGCCTTGATGAACGTGTCTTGCGCGAGGTCGGCCGCGCGCTCGCGGCTCGCGATGCGGAAAGACGCGTGGCGGAAGAGCGCATCGGCGTATTCTTCGAACGCCTTCTCGAACGCCTGTTCGGGGTCGCGATGCATGGCTTTCGCCCGTAGACGGCGGGCTGCGTCCATAGTACCTCTTCCAAAGAACGATGCGACTTCGGCTCCCGCCGCACCCTCTGCCGCCCCCGTCATGGCGTCATGAGACCCGGCCGCCTTATGCGCCGCCGGTGCTTACGGGATTCTCGAGTGCGCCATGCAGCGCGTCGAGTATGCGCGCCTGTTCCGAAAGGGTGAAGCCGCCGCTCGCGGAAACGTGCGCCGGGAGAACGCTCGCGACCGCCGCTTGCGTGCGTACGGAAAGGCCGACGCTGTCGGTGGAGAAGAGGAAGCGGTACCAGGGATAGGTCATCGTGGTCACGCCAGCCGCGGATACGGAAACCTGGACCGGCAACCGCATGCCGATGAAGCCGAACAGCTCCGCCGGCTCGTCATAGGCGAGCGAGACTTGCGCCGGAGACAGCTTTACGGACGAAACCTGCGCGTCGCCGGCGGCCATCGCATCCGCATGGGCGCGCAGTCCGTCTACCGGAGAAGCCGCACCCTGCGGCGACGAGGTTCCCGTATGCGAAGCGGAGGCGGCGGGCGTCCCCGAAGCGGAGATTCCCCCATCCGCCGAGAGCATCGCTTTCGCGCTTTCGTGCGTGACAAGGATGCCGCTCGCGTCGTCCGAGACGGCCGCGCCGACGCCGACGCTTGCGGTTCCTGTCGCGGAAAGCGCCATGTCAGGCCCGGTTTCCGCGGCGAACGCGAACGCGGGTCCTGCGGCGAGCGCACAGAGCGAAGCAAGGGCGATAAGGGTCTTTTGCATACGATCGACTCGATATGAAGGGTAAAGAGCGCGAGGAAGCGCTCACCACCATAGACGGGCCTCAGGCGCGTTCCTTACGCGTTCATGAAGCGGCCGCTAGAGCTGGGTAATCCGTATGTCGCGAAACTTCACATCCATGAAATCGGTGCGCAAGCCGTAGGAACCTGCCGTTCGTATGGGTGGCGTCCCGCCGTAGAAGTCGTCGTCCCGTGCGATGAGGAGGGTCCGCCATGCGCCGCCCGCGTCCTTCATGGAAAGGCGAAGGAGAACCGAACCGTCCGGTTCTGTCCGCGTCTCGCCCGCAAGCGTTATCCAGGTGCCGTGCGGGAGCAGGTCCGGCGTATGCGAGTTCCCGCCGAGATATGAGTAGGGACGTATCGTTCGGAGGAGCGTTACCGTTCCTGAAAGGCGGATGAACATGAGGCCTCTATGCCGGGGAGGCCGCGACGGATACGTCGCGGCCTCCCCGAATCACGCGTTCCGCTTCCGGAGGAGGCGGAACCGCTCCCGTATGTCGTTTGGCATCACACCGTGCTGAAGCTGATAACGCTTTCGCACTCCTGTATCGTCGCGGCGCGAGCGAATGACCTTCGTCCGTCGCGCATCCTACGCGAAGGGCGGTGAAAGAGTCGTGAATCGCCGGTCCCTATCCGCTCGCGGTTTCAGGAACGCGCGCGAGCGGCGTGCTCATGCTTCCGTAAAGTCCGCGGAGACTTCGTCCATGTCGTCTCCGTCCTCCTCGAGCGCGCCTTCCTTGCGCGGGAACGTGACGGTGACGGTGGTGCCCTTGCCGGGCGCGCTTTGCACGCTTACGCGGCCCCGATGAAGCTTGACGAGCTCGTTCACGATGGCAAGCCCGAGACCGCTTCCCGCGCCTCCCGAACGCGTGCGTGCGTTATCTCCGCGATAGAACGGCTCGAATATGCGGTGGAGGTCCTCGCGCCGGATACCGCTGCCCGAATCGCGTATGGAAAGCAGGAGGTCGCCGCGCAGTCCTTGCGCGACCGCGATGACTATCTCGCCCTTCTCGGTATGGTGGATGGCGTTCTTGACGGTATTCATCAGTATCTGTTCTATGGCCGCCGCGTTGCCCCAGGCGATGCGCCTTCGTAGGGCCGCGACGCGCAGGCGTAGCGGCTTGCGCTTCGTGAGCGGACGGAGCCGTTCGACGACGCGCAGCGCGATGGCGACGACGTCCACGCGGTCGAAGCGGACCTGTTCGGGACGCAGGAGCGCGTTGACCGAAAGGAGGTTGTTTATGATGTCCGATATGCGGTCCATCTCTTCCAGGTTGCTCTCGTGCGCCCGGCGCGCTTCTTCGGGAACGTCCGCATCAAGGAGCCGCACCTCCGTGTTCGTCTTGATGATAGAGAGCGGCGTGCGCAGCTCATGCGCGACATTCCCGATGAACTGCTTCTGGGCGGCGAGCGCGCCGCGGGCGGGCGCGAGCGCGAGCCGCGCGATGAGGTACCCGAACAGTCCCGCCGCGGATATGATGAGAAGCGCGACGCCGACGACCTCGTTCGTTCGCGCGACCTCGAGCGGCGCGACTATGGACTCGCTCGTCACGGGCGTCGTCGTCGCGGTAAGCGCCGCCTGCACGGCGCTTATGACGCCGCTCACGATATCTTCGTAGAGTATGAAGAGCGCGCCGATCGCAAGGAGCAGGATGAGCACCGCATAGCCCGTCTCGAGGACGATGATGTTCACCTCGGTGCGGACGAACAGGTCGGTGCGGTACCTATGCGCGAAGGCGGTAACCGATGCCGCGAACCGTTTCCAGCGCGTCAGCACGGTCTCCCGCACCCAGCTTTCTCCGGAGATTCTTGACATGGACATCGATGACGTTACTGAAGGATTCGTAATTGAAATCCCAGAGATGCGCGAGCAGGTCTTCGCGGTTCACGACCTCGTTCGGGCGGCGCAGGAAGTATTCGAGCAGATTGAACTCCTTGAGCGTGAGTTCCACCGGCTGTCCCGCGAGGCGGACCGTGTGCTCGACCGGGTTGAGCTCTATGCTGCCGCTCTTGAGCACGAGCGGGACGCTCGCGTGCGGGCGGCGGAGCAGGGACTGGATGCGCGCGAGGAGCTCTTCGAAGGAGAACGGCTTCACGAGATAGTCGTCCGCGCCCGACAGGAGGAGTTCCACCTTCGTTTCCGTCTCGGCGCGCGCCGTAAGCACCAGGACCGGAGTCACGATATCGCGCTCGCGCAGGCTCCGGCATACCGCAAGGCCGTCCAAAGACGGCAGCATGAGGTCGAGGATGACGGCGTCGTAGTCGTCGTGATGTATGGAGACGCGCGTGAGCGCCTTCTCGCCGTCATCGATGATGTCGACCGCGTATCCTTTCGCCGTGAGGCCGCGCGAGAGGGCATCGGCAAGCTTCGCTTCGTCTTCGACAATGAGTATTCGCATAGGGTATAGAAGTTATCCGGGTTACGCTCGAGTAAAGCAGAATGACCGTGACGGTTTCATGAAGCGCTCACCTATGAGGACGCGGGCAGGCCGCGCTCCTTACGCCGCCGCGCCTCGCGCATGTCTTGAAATCGGCGGAAAACGTAGTATGATATTCGGATGGACCCGCGACTGTCCGCGTTCGCGAAGAAGGTGCTTCTCCCGCTCATCCTGTTCGCGGCGATGCTCGCGCTCGCGTCGTACTACTTCCTCTCGCCGGTCATCGTCGTGAAGACGCCCGCCGGCGCGCTCTCCGGCACGTCGTCCGCCGCCGTCCTGCCCGCCGCGCTCGCCGCGCTCACGAATGCGGACCGCGCCGCGAGCGGGCTCGGCGTCCTTGCGGAAAGCGCGCTCCTTACGAAAGCGGCGCAGATGAAGGCCGATGACATGGCGGCACGAGGCTACTTTTCCCACACCACGCCGGAAGGGAAGAGTCCGCTCTCGTTCCTCGATGCGGTCGGCTACCGGTATCAGAACGTGGGCGAGAACCTGGGCCTCAACTATGCGAGTTCGGCGGCGGTGGAAGAGGGCTGGATGAATTCGCCCGAACATCGCGCGAACATACTCTTGCCGCAGTTTACGGAAATCGGCGTCGGCTACGCGACTGGCACGTACGAAGGCTATCCGGCCACGTTCACGGTGGAGCTTCTCGCGACGCCGCTCCCTCCGCTCCCGCTTGCGCCTTCGTCCGTGCCGGTCGCGGCCGCGCATCCCTCATCCGCGCTCCTGACGTCCGCATCGGCCGAGACGCAGGCGACATCCGCGACGACGTCCGTGCTTGCCGCGCAGATGACCGACCCTTTCGCCGGCATCCGCGCGCTCATCGATTCGCTTACCGTGCAGCTGCGGACGCTTTCCGCCGAGGTCAGCCGGCTCAAGGCGAACTGACGCTCGCGCGAAGACGTTTTCCCCGTGCGCTTCGCGCGCACATCTCATATACTGCAGCGAGCATGCCTGGAACTCATCTCAAAGCTCGCGGCGAACGGAGGATATGCGGTCCGGAAGCCTTGCATGAGCTTGACTCCGGACCGCATATCCGGAGCGAGCCGGTCTCGATTTCAAGATGAATTCGATCCTCGCGCGCATCCCTTATCTGAAATTCTTCGGCGAGCGTCGGCGCATGACGCTTGCCGTCCTTGCGGCGCTCATCCTCGCGCTTGTCGCGCTCGGCGTCTACGTGCGCTATTCGGGTACCGCGATCCGCTACGCGACGCCGCAGGAAGCGGATCCGTACGTGCGTTTCGACATGGAGGCGTACGACAGCATCCTCGCGAACTACTGGATGCCGCACGACAAGTACGACCTCTCGCGGATATTCGACCTTTCCGCGGAAAAGGTGACCGGCGGGACGTTCCCGCTCGCCACCTCGACGCGCGCGGCGACCGCGGCGATGCTCGCGAAGGCGTTCTCGGCCGCGACATCGACGGCGGCGAAGCGGGACTTCGCGGAGAAGACGGTGGCCGTGGTCCTCTATAACCTCATTCCGAACGGCCGCGACCAGCTGCTCTCCGCCCGAGAGGAGACCGCGCTTCGTCAGGACGTGAGCAACATCAATCCGGCTTCGAACCTCTACGACAGCCTCGGGCTCGCGAAGGGGGCGAGCATCGCGGAGGTGGATGCGGCGTACGCGAAGAAGGAAGCGGCGCTCGCCGCGTCGTCTTCCCCGGACGCGGCCGCGAAGCGGCAAGAGCTCGCGTACGCGCATGAGGTGCTCGGCAGCGGATACACCAAGTCGCTCTATGACACCGCGCAGATAGAGCCGAGCGTCTTCAAGCACATCCTCGGCCACACGCTCTACCTCGATTTCGACAAGGTATCGCCTACCACGCTCCAGGAGTTTGCGCGCGCGGTGGACTCCGCTTCCACGACGCCCGGGCTCGACAGCATGATTCTCGACATGAGGAGCAATGTCGGCGGCGCGCTCGACTTCCTCCAGAATTTCCTCGGCCTCTTCATCGGCGACAACCAGTACGCGTTCGACCTGTACCATCAGGGCGACTACGAGGTACAGCGCACGGTGCAGCCCGTCTTCCCCGAACTTTCGCGGTACGGCGACATCGCCATACTCACGGACGGCCTTACGCAGTCCACCGCCGAACTCACGACCGCGACCATGAAGCGCATGCGCCTCGCGCATGTGGTCGGCGTCACGACGCGCGGCTGGGGAACCGTCGAGAATACGTATCCGCTTGCGACGGAGATAGACCCCGCGACCAAGTTCACGCTCCTCCTCGTGAACAGCCTCACGCTGCGCGACGATAACCAGCCCATCGAAGGGAACGGAGTCGTGCCGGACGTTGATACGAGCAAGGCCGGCTGGCAGGGACGGCTTCCGCAGTACTTCCGTTCCGCGTCCCTCATACAGGCGCTCGCGGATGAGGCGACGAAGCCGCCGCTTCACTGACCGGCAAGGGCGTCAGCGCTTGCCCTCGAGGAGCGCGAGTATCTTGTCGAGCTTGTCCGTCTCGATGCGGTTGAGGCGTATCTGCAGGTCTTCAATCTCCTGCTTCGCCTGGCGGTTCGTCTTGTAGTCCGCTTCCGCATGATGGCGGTCGCGTTCCGTCTGGCGGTTCTGGCTCATCATGATGATGGGCGCGGCGTACGCGGCCTGCGTGGAGAAGAGCAGGTTCAGGAGTATGAAGGGCCAGGCGTCCCAGTGCGCGACGAAACCGACGATGTTGAGCACGACCCAGATGACGACGAACACGCTCTGGAGGATGATGAACGTCCATGACCCCATGCCGGTGGCGACGGCGTCCGCGACGTGCGCGTCGCGCGATGCGCGTCATGCCAGGTCCTCGCTTCCGGCTGCTGCTGCATATCACGGATATCGTAGCACGGCGGCGCTCGGCGAAACGCGCCGCGGTAGAT
>JAGWYL010000010.1 GCA_018969385.1 Patescibacteria group bacterium | reverse complement strand
GCGGGATTAGTTTAATGGTAGAACAGGAGATTTCCAATCTTCTAGTAGGAGTTCGATTCTCCTATCCCGCACAGATTGAGCGAAGCGAAAGCTGTGCGGGATAAGGACGCCAACTGCTTGGCGTCCGTGGAGAATCGAAGGGCGGAGCATGTCCGAGTCTGCGAGGACGGCGAACCGGGGTCGCGTCGCTTAGCGGATTGCGAGAGCACGCAGCAATCCGGTTAGCGAAACGTGACCGAAACCCGTAATCGGGGGTTCTCCTATCCCGCACAGCAGACATTGCAAGTTTAGCTGGAAATGCTATCGTCATGCGCATGAATACGTGCGGCATATTCACGCATACGCTCGACCGTCTCCACGCGGCCGGGTAGTCTTTATCTTATTTCGTGCGAACGAGACCGGCCCAGGGGCTGGTCTCGTTCGTTTAACTCCGCTAAAGATATGAAAACGAAAAAGAAATCACAGATAGCAGTCATCGGTTCGGCAGGAAAGAGCGACTACAAGAAACGCGGAGCCGCTTCCGCACGCATGGAAGCGCTCGCTGAAGCGGTTGGGGCTGGGCTCGCACAAGCCGGTGCAATCGTCGTAACGGGCGGCAAGGACGGCATCATGGAAGCAGCCGCGAAGGGCGCGAAGGATGCCGGCGGCTGCACGGTCGGCGTCGTGAAAGGTCCCGCCCGCGGAACGTCGAACCGGTTCACGGACGTGGAAGTCGTGAGCGGCATGGAAGCGTCCGGCATGGACGAGCTTCTCATCGCATTCATGTCCGATGCGCTTATCGCGATAGGCGGCGGTGCGGGAACGCTTCAAGAGATAGCCATCGCGTATCGCAACGCGAAACCGGTTGTCGTGCTCGACACCGCGGACGGTTGGGGGAAGCGCGTCCCCGCATACCTCGACCTGCGCCGCACCGTGCGCATACGCCGCGCGAAGACGCCCTCTGAAGCGGTACGGCTGGCGCTCCGGCTCGCCCGCTCGTAAGCATCGCGTATGCGCCTGCGGAACGGACTCGCTGTTTTCCATCACCACCCCTCTCCCATTGTGGGAAGAGGCGGGTGATTCGAAGCGTCTGCCCCTTCCCGGAATGAATCCGTGGAAGGAAGCAGAGGAGTTCTTTCGATGATCGCAGAAACATTGGTGTTAGCGCGCGGTGAGCGTGTACTTATAGACGATGTCGGTATCGGACGCGCGCTCGACGGCTTCAGGGGCCTGCATGTGTATAGCTCTCACGAGCTCTCTCGCATGCTCGTTCGCAAGCTGTCCGGCGCCGGTCCGCATACGCTCGCACTCGTGGTCGGGAACAGCGGGCGGGATGCGTGGGACGGCATCGCGGCATGCATGCCGCGCACATCCACGCGAAGACATGGCAGCGCGGTGAACGCACGGACGTGACCGTGTCGAGCCTTGAGTGGCCGCGCTTCATCGACGTCATGCCGACGCGTATCCTCGCGGTCGATGACGTGGTGAGTAGCGGGACCACGCTCGCGCTCGTACATGAGCGCACGGTATGGCGTTTCCCGCGCGCTCGTACCGAGTGGCACGCAGCAGCATGGGTGACGCGCAAGGTGAAACTGGCGGGCTATGCATCAGTCACTGCCGCGCTCCACGTGGTATGTGAGGAAGGCGGCTTCCGGCCGCCCATAAACTCGCTCTCGACTTTGCTCGCCGAGTGCGACATCGCCGAGTCCTACGCGTGTCGCCATTTCGGCACGGAAGCAGGCGAGTTCTCCACTCGGCTCGAGTGCATCCGCAACCAGTGAAAACAGGCGCCCTGTGGGCGCCTGTTTAACTTTATGTCAGCAGGAGTAGGATGGTGCCATGGAGTCCGATTCAGCTTACGCTCACGGCCGGCCCCTGGCCGCACGGATTCGCCCGCAAACCATAGACGAAGTGGTGGGACAGGAACACCTGGTGGGCGCCGGCAAGCCGCTACGCGTTGCGGTGGAGAAGAAGCACAAGTTTTCCTTCATTCTCTGGGGACCGCCCGGGACGGGGAAGACCACCATCGCGCGCATCTATGCGCACGCGCTCGATGCGCAGCTATTTGAACTGTCCGCGGTGTCTGCAGGTAAAGAAGATATTCGAAAAATCATTTCAGCGGACACGGGAGGAAAAGAAAAAGTTCTTTTTCTCGACGAGATTCATAGATTTAATAAAGCCCAGCAGGATTTCCTCCTGCCGTACGTGGAGAGCGGCGAACTGACGCTCATCGGCGCGACGACGGAGAACCCGTCGTTCGAAGTCATCTCCGCGCTCCTTTCGCGCTGCCGCGTGTTCGTGCTCGAGCCGCTTTCGGAAGAAGCGCTCGCGCAAATCGTGAAGCGTACCGGTCTTGCGGTGAAGAAGGACGCGTTCGAATGGCTCATGGGGTATGCGGCCGGCGATGCGCGCAAAGCTTTGGGCATGCTCGAAGGCGCTCAAGGCTTGTACGGAAAAGTGACCGTCGATACGCTGAATCAGGCGCTTGAAAGCCCTCACCTGCGCTATGACAAGATGGGTGACGAGCACTACGACACCATTTCCGCATTTATAAAAAGCATGCGCGCCTCGCAGCCCGACGCTGCGCTCTACTACCTCGCGCGCATGGTGGAAGCGGGAGAAGACCCGCTCTTCATCGCGCGGCGGATGGTGATTTTCGCAAGCGAAGACGTGGGACTTGCGCAGCCCACCGCGCTCGTAGTCGCGAACGCCGTCTTCCGCGCGTGTGAGACCATCGGCTACCCCGAGTGCGCCATCAATCTCGCGCACGGCGTCGCGTACCTTGCCGAAGCGAAGAAAAGCCGCGCGAGCTATGACGCCCTGCTCGCCGCGCAGGCGGACGTGCGCGAGTTCGGCAATCTTCCGGTACCGAAGAAGATTCGTAACGCCGTCACCAAGCTCATGAAAGAGCTGGACTACCACAAGGGCTACGAGATGTACGACAAGGAGTCCTACCTCCCCGACAGGCTCAAGAAAAAGAAGTATCTGAAATAGAAACGGCCGCGATTGCTCGCGGCCGTCCTCCCATACTTCTTCGCTTCAGAACTTCTTCGAGAAACCGAGTTCGAATTCCGGCTTCAGGCCATCAGCGATCTTCGCGTCAGCGTTGATTGCCCAGCCGTCACCTGCATCGAGGCTCACCGCAGGTACGAAGCGCGCCGTAACCGTATCCTCCCGCAGGTCGGATGTCGTTGCGACATCCGCGCTGAAGGAAAGACGGCTTGTAAGCGGCATCGCGAAGCGCGTACCCGAACGGATGACGACGCGGTTCGGATACACGCCGAGCCCGACGAGCTGGATGACGCGGACATACGGCGTGACCGTGGCGGAGCGGAGGCTGAAGGGACGACCGACATCGACGTAGAGTTGAATGAGGTCATCTTTCATCCGCCTGAAGTCCGGAACGATTCCATACGACGCGTACCCTTCGATAGCGAATGTACCGAGCTCGGTCTGAATCGACGTGTCATAGGCAGCCGTAACGTCAACTTCATTGCCGAATCTCTGATGCCCCGTGAGGTCCTTCGCACCCCAGAGGTCGAACCACCAGTTTCCGCAGGAGACCGTGACTTCGCTTTCTGCGATCGACTTTTGCGAACCCATGACACGAAGTACCTGATACTGATATGCCGAGCCCAGCTTGGCATACAGCGTCGTATTGCAGTCGTTGGCACGAGCTGGCGAACCCAAGAGGAGACCAGCAAGCGCGAATGCGATAAGAGCGTATTTCATGATTATTTCCCTCCGAATCTCAAGGCCGGGGCCATCCCGGGCTACATATCTGCGCAACAGTATTGCGTGTTCGTCAAGCATAGTCAAGACTTGTCGGACAAATGTTGACAAAATATCGACAACAAATTAGCCTTAATACATGAATGAGAAGCTGCTCGAGAAGCTTGATCTGAGCCCGAGTGAGGCGAAGCTCTACCGAGCCGTTGCCAAAGCGAAAGAGATTACGCCCGCCGGGCTCGCGAAAGCCATCGGCGTGAAGCGGACGACGGCATACAGCATGGCGCGCGCACTGGTCGAGAAAGGGTTCCTGACAGAAGACGGCACGCGCCGCCCGCGCGTGTTCACTCTTGCGACGCCCGAAGACTTGCAAACGGTCATTGAGTCGGAGAAGAAACGTTCCGAGAGGCGTCAGACCCTGCTCGCAAAGCTCGCGGAAGAAGTCTCGGTGACGAATGCGGAGACAACGTACCCTGTCCCGCGCATAAAGTTCATAGAGGAAGAGAAGATGCGCGAATACTTCCGCCAGGCGATTCCTGTGTGGAACCAGAGCATGGTGGAGACAGGGGAACTCGGCTTTTACGGATTCCAGGACTCGACCTACGTGGATCATTTCGAGGGCATGCTGCACTGGTGGTGGAAGATAGTACCGCCCGGATTCGAAGTATTCATGATTACGAACCTGACGAAGGGAGAGAAGCGCCTAGCCGGCACCTACGAACGGCGCCATATGAAGTACTGGGGAGAGGCGACTGACTTCAGGTCGACTACATGGGTTTCTGGCGATTACGTCATCATGATAAATACGCAGCGGAAGCCGTTCTACGTGATAGAGATACACGACAAGCTCATGGCGCACGACCAGCGCGAGGTGTTCAAGAACCTGTGGCCCCTGGTGTAGCACGCGCCGCCCTTGGCGGCGCGTGCTACATTTTGCGCATGAACGAGGTCGTGTTCACCGTCGCCTTGCTTGCCGCGCTCGTCGCCGCGGCGCGCAGCATCCACCTTGAGCTCGTCACCCGCTACTTCAAGCTTACGTACGCCGATTCGCCGGTCTGGACGTTCTTCTACTTCTGCGCGTGGGCGCTTGCTGTCGCGCTCCTCTTTCCCGCGGACATCGCGCGGCTCTTCGCGCACGTCGGCGCGCTCGGCTACCTCGCACTCACGTTCCTCTTCGTCGTCGTCTTCCCGCTCGTGTTCCGCTTCCTGCGCATCCGCGCGGGGACGCCCGCGTGGCTTGCCGAACAGTTTCCCGACGAGCCCATCCTTTCCCCCGAAGAGGGCTTCATCCTGGCGAAGGTGGCGGACGTGGTATTCCAGGACTTCGTCGCGGGTGCGCTCATATTCACCCTCTTCGCTGCGGGCTTCTCGTATCCCGCCATCGTCGGCATATTCATCATCCTTTTCGCCGCCGCGCATCTTTACATATTCATCACCTCCGGATTCTTCTGGGGTCTCTACTACACGACCTATGCCGCGCTCGGCGGATTCGCCATTCCGTTCCTCGTCCTCTTCGTCGGGAACGGCATCGTCTACGTACTCATCCTGCACATGCTCTTCTATGTGCTCTCCGCGGCATTCTTCGCGAAACTGCCGCAGCCGAACGCCGCCGTGAGCAGGCACCTTGCGGGCGCATCTCCCGAGTCGGTGTGCTAGTGTGGCGGCATGAAGAAGACGGCAAAGCTCAAATACGGGGAGAATCAACGGCTCAGCGGTGCGGTGCGTTACGAGACGGATACGAAAAACCCGCTCGCGCTCTCGAAGTGGAATTGGCACGGCATGAGCATGCGCGAGGTCTCGAAGATAAGCCTCACGGACCTCTCGCGCGGCGTGCGCACCGCGACGCAGATTGCCGCGACGTTCGAGAAGAACTTCAAGAAGGTTCCGTACATCGCCGTCGGCATGAAGCACGGGAATCCGTGCGGCGCGGCGGTTGGGAAGACGCCTGCGGAGGCGATGAAGGGGATGATAGCGGGGAACCCGCGCGCGCTCTTCGGCGGGTTCGTCGTCACGACGTTTCCGGTGGATGCGAAGCTCGCGGATATCCTGCGGCGCTATGACGGCACGAGGATGGGCGCGCCGCGCCCCATCGCCTTCCTTGCCGCGCCGGCGATTTCTCCGGAGGCGCTTGCCGCGCTTCACCGCAAGTCCCGCCCGCTCATCTACGCGACGAACCCCGCGCTCGCCGCGCTTCGCGCGGCGATGCTCCCAAGCACGCCGCGTCATGAGCCGCTTCCGATACTTTCCGCTGAAATCGTGGAGGATGCGGACACGTACGTGCTCGATTTAGCGCATCCGGAGCTCGCGGTGTACGGGAAGAAAGCCGCGTGGAAGAAGGCGCTTCCCGACATCGCGCTTGCGGCCGCCGTCGCCGCCACCTCGACGAGCAATACGGTGACCCTCGCGAAGGGCGGGAAGATAGTAGGGAATGCGATAGGCCAGCAGGACCGCGTGGGCGCGTGCGAACTGGCGTTGAAGCAGCTCTCGCGTCTCGAACTTCCCTCAAGGAAGGGTCTGGTCGCCGCAAGCGATTCATTCTTTCCGATGCCGGACGGCCCCGCTACGCTCCGGAAGGGCGGCGTGGAGGCGCTCCTCGCCACCTCCGGGGCGCAGAATGATGCGAAGGTCATCGAATACTGCACGAGCGGGAAGACGCCGCTGCTTTTGGCACTTATTCCTGATCGCGTAGGAAGAGGCTTTTACGGCCATACCGGATAACTGGTTCGCCGTTAGCTGCCAGCCGTAGGCCGAAAGAAGTTCAGAATGCTAGAAGCGAACATAGAAAACTCGCATCGCCGTGCGGCGATGCGAGTTTTCTAAGATACTTGCGGCTGACTGCCTACCGCTGACTGCCCACTGGTTATTTCACTGCATCCTTGAGCGCCTTCGCTGGGCGGAACTTCGCCGTGCGGGTCGCTGCGATGCGGATGGTCTCTCCCGTGCGAGGGTTGCGGCCTTCGCGTGCCGGGCGCGCCTTCGTCACGAAGATGCCGAGACCGGCAATCGATACCTCGTCGCCCTTCTTGAGGCCTTCGAGAATCGAACTGATGACCGTCTCAACCGCGCGTTCGGCGTCGGCTTTCGTCGAACCGAGAACGCCGTGCACCTTGTCTACGATATCTGCTTTATTCATGAGAGTTGATTACTCGCTTTTAACGGGACGCACAGGCCTGGCGCGCTCCTTCGCGGTCCCGACCGCGACAGATCTGTGCGTCCGTGCCGCAAAGGGCAGGGCACCAGAAAAGTATAGGAAATGAGCCGTTTTGTGCAATGGTCCGCAAAACTTGACGTGGATAGCGTAGTAACCGGTCAGCGGATAGCAGTCAGCCGGTAGCCGAAGCCCCAGACGCTGAAAAGTGGCGAAGATACGCGGTGTAATGGTATGATGCATCCTATGAAAATAGGCATTTCAGGCGCACAGGGAAGCTTTTCCGAGCAAGCGGCAGGCCAGTACTGCCGGGAAAACGGCATAGACTCTCCCGAACTGGTCTATCTGACCTTCGTGGAGCAGGTGCTTGAGGCCCTTGAGAAGGGAGAGATAGACCTCGGCATCTTCGCCATAGAGAACAGCAACGGCGGCGTGGTCACGGAGTATCTTCCGGCCATCGGCAGGCACCGGTTCGATATCGTGAAGATATTCGAGATGAATGTCGAGCACATGCTGCTCGCCCTTCCTGGTACGAAGCGGGAGGAGGTGAAGCGCATCGTATCCCAGAACCAGGCGCTCCGGCAGTGCCGCATGTATCTGAAGCGCGTATGGGCGGATGCGGACGTGGAAGAGTACGTGGACACCGCCACCGCGGCCAAAGACCTCCACGAGGGCACGCTCCCCAAGGATGCCGCCGTCATCGCGCCGGCATCGGCAGGGAAGCTCTACGGGCTTGAGGTGCTTGAGCCCGGCATCCAGGACCTGAAGTTCAACTACACGACCTTCATCGCGGCGAAGAAGCTCTAGAAGGACGCGAGGGGAAGAATCAAAAGCAGACCGGTTTTGTAGCGAAAGCACTTAGGCTACAAAACCGGTCTGCTTTTGTGCAGACGCGTTAGCTGCGCTTAGCGCGCGAACTCGACGACGCGGTTCTCGCGGATGATATTTACCTTTATCTCGCCCGGATACTTGAGCTCTTCCTGCACGCGCGCGGCGATGTCGCGCGCGAGCTTGTGCATGGCGAGGTCGGACACCTTGCCGGGGTTCACGAAGACGCGTATCTCGCGTCCTGCGGAGATGGCGTAAACCTTCTCAACGCCTTCGAAGCCGAGCGCGATGCGCTCGAGGTCGCCGAGGCGCTCAAGGTAGCGTTCTACGGTATCGCGCCTCGCGCCCGGGCGCGAGGCGGATATCGCATCGGCAATCTGGACGATGACCGCTTCGGGCGTCTCATACGGATACTCTTCATGGTGCGACTGCATCGCCTGGATGACGCGCTTGTCCACCCCGAACTTCTCGAGGATGCGGCGGCCTATTTCCACATGCGTTCCGGAAACCTCGTGGTCCACGGCCTTGCCGATGTCATGAAGGAGCGCCCCCGCGCGCGCGATGCCGGGGTCCGCGCCGAGCTCCGCAGCGAGCATGCCGGCGATGTGCGCCATCTCCGTGGAGTGCTGGAGGACGTTCTGGCCGTAGCTTGCGCGGAAGTGCAGGCGGCCGAGGAGCGCGATGAGGCGCGGGTCGAGGCCGACGACGTTCGTCTCGTATGCCGCCTGCTCCCCCTTCTGCTTGATGGTTTCCGCCACTTCCGCGCGCGTCTTTTCGACCACCTCTTCTATCTTCGCGGGCTGGATGCGGCCGTCCGCGATGAGCTTCTCAAGCGCTATGCGCGCGATGTGGCGGCGCAGCGGGTCGAATGAAGAGAGGGTAATCATTCCCGGCGTGTCGTCGATGATGACGTCGACGCCGGTCGCGCGCTCGAACGCCTTGATGTTCCTTCCTTCCTTGCCGATTATCTTCCCCTTCATCTCGTCCGAAGGAATGGCGACGGTGAGCGACATGACATCGCTCCCGACCGCGTTGCCGAGCCGATGTATGGCGTTTAGGAGTATGGCGCGCGCTTTCTCTTCGAAACGCTCGCGGCCGTTCGCCTCGAGCTTCTGGAGGCGCAACAGGATGGATTCCTCGTTCGCCTTCTCCACTTCCCGTATGAGCGCACGTCCCGCCTCCTCTTCCGAGATGTGCGCGATGCGCGCCAGCTCCTTCGTGCGCTTCTCGACGAGCGACTGCGCTTCCTTCGCGAGGCGCGTCGCTTCGTTCTCGCGCGTCTTCACTTCCTCCACCGCGCCGTCGATATCGCGCTGCCGTTCATCGAGGAACTCCTCTTTCTTCAGGAGGCGCTCTTCGGTCTTCGACAGCTTCTCCTCGCGCTCTTCGACGGCGCCGAGGCGCTCCGTTTCCAAGACTTCGGCGCGGTATTCGGCGTCCGCGAGTATCTTCGCGGACTGCTCCTTCACCTGGAGGAGTCTCTGCTTTATCTCAAGCTCGAGCGAACCGCGCTGGCCGAGCGCGACGAGCCACCGCAGCACGTACCCGAGCGCGATACCCGCTACGCCCGAAAACGCGAGCAGGATGAATACGAATTTAAGTGACATACGCCCGTTTCAGTTATCCCTGCCCGATGAGGAGCGGGGAGTCGGTCGATAAGTGTAGAGTCCCGCACGGACGCGCAACCGTTGACAGCCTTGCTTTCGATACGAACAGTTGCACTCTAGCACGCGCGGCGAAGGGTCGCAAAAACCCGCGGCCGCTTCCTGCGGCCGCGGGTTTTCCGCTCGCTGCCGGTTCGCTAGCCGCCCTTGTATACCTGGTCTACGAGTCCGTACTTCTTCGCTTCGTCGGCGGACATGAAGAAGTCGCGGTCCACGTCCTTCTCTATCTTCGCGAGCGGCTGGCCGGTGGCCTTCGCGAGAATCTTGTTGAGCCGTTCGCGCGTCGCGATGATGTGCTTCGCGGTTATCTCGATGTCCGTAGCCTGGCCCTGCGCGCCGCCCCACGGCTGATGGATCATCACCTCCGCATTCGGAAGCGCATAGCGCTTGCCTTTCTCTCCCGCGGCGAGGATGACCGCGGCCGCGGATGCCGCGATGCCGACGCAGACGGTGGAGACGTTCGGCTTCACGTGGTTCATCGTGTCGAGGATGGCGAGACCCGCCGTCACGGAACCGCCCGGCGAGTTCACGTAGAGCGAGATGTCCTTCTTCGGGTCCTCCGCCTCGAGGAAGAGGAGCTGCGCGATGATGAGGTTCGCGACGTCGTCGTCTATGGGTCCGCCGAGGAAGACGATGCGCTCGCGCAGGAGACGGGAGTAGATGTCGTACGCGCGTTCTCCGAACTGGCTCTTTTCGACCACCATCGGCACGAGATACGAAGAGCGCGGAGGCACGGATTCGCGGGAATTATTTGGAAAAGTATTCATGGTGGAGCAATAGTATCCCAAACGGTTTATGCGCGCAAAAGATGTGGCGAGCCGCGTGCGGCTCGCCACAGTTCGGGGAACAAGGGATGTCATCAGTCAGGCGGCGTCCAGACCTGCGGCAATTCCAGCTTCGCCGCTTCGTCCGGAGCCGTCTTGCCGGACGCGGCATTCGCGCCGTCCGGTTCGTGCGGCGCCGCCCTGAAAGGAAGCGCCGCCGCGAGCCTACAGAGACGCGGCGCGCGCGCCGAAAGCAACAGTTTCGTGCGAAGGTTCATGAGGGAATCCTCTCTTCGACCGGTTGCACTTGGGGAGTGTACGCAGCCGCCTTGCCCGCGTCAACGCACGCTAGAACTCATTTCAGAACCGGCTCAGGGTGCGCGGTTCGGAAGCGAACTCTCTTTAGGCTTCCGAACCGCGCACCCCGTCGCCGGAGGTTTTGAAATGAGTTCTAGTCACTGCGCGAGCGTGTGCTGCAGCTGTCCCGTGTACTGCTCGCGTTCCGCGATGCGCTTGCCCCAGACGTAGAACGCGCCGACGACGATCATGAGCAGGATGAGGATGACGGATATGAGCGCGCCGTATGACTGCTGCGCGCGCGAGGGAAGGGGAACCGCCGGTTCCGGAACTGCCGGTTCAGGTATCGGAGAAACGGGCGGAAGCTCCGTTTCTCCGTGCGGGAGGTCGAGCTCGTCTTCGTGGAACGCGGACGGCAGGTTTTCCATATCGCGCAGTATAGCAAGCTCGCGCCGCACAAGAAAACGCGCGGCGCCCAGGCGCCGCGCGTTTTCTCATCCTTGCGCGCTTATTTCTTGCCCGCGTACATCGCGCAGCCCTTCTCGAATGCGGCCATGGCCGCTGCCTTATCGGAAAAGCCGTTCGTCACGACTTCCTTCTTCTGAAGCTTCTTGTACGTCGCGAAGAAGTGCTCGATTTCCTTGAGGGTGTGCGGATTCACGTCCGAGATATCCTGCACTCCCGAAAAGCGCGGGTCGCCGACGGGCACGGCGATGACTTTCTCGTCCGGGTCGCCGCCGTCCACCATATTAAGGAGTCCGACCGGTCGCGCGTGCACGAGGAGGCCGGGGAAGAACGGGTGCGTCGAGAGCAGCACCACGTCGAGCGCGTCTCCGTCATCCCAGAGCGTCTGCGGGACGAAGCCGTAGTCGAAGGGATAGTCCTGCGCGGTGTGCATGACGCGGTCGAGCTTGATGAGTCCCGTCTTCTTGTCTATCTCGTACTTGTTCTTCGAGCCGCGGGGAATCTCGACGACGACGGTCATCTCCTCCTTGGTTCCCGCGGGCAGGTCGTGAAGCAGGTTCATGGTTCGTAGCGCGTTATCGGTTATTCGTTCTCCGCCATCTTATCGCGGGATTCTTCCGCATCGACGACCTCTTCGCCGTCCGTGGTGGATAGCTCCTCTTCCGCGGGGAGCTCGGTCTTCTCTTCGGAAGCCTCCGTGAGGACGACATCCTCGCTTTCGGTGGGCATTACGCCCGCCGCTTCCGCAGGGTCTTCGGCGACCGGCGCGTCCGCGATTTCCACGGACTCTCCGTCCGATTCCGCGACGTTCTCGCCCTTCGCGGAGATGATGTCGATGTTCCAGCCGGTAAGCTTCGCGGCGAGCCGCACGTTCTGTCCGCCGCGGCCTATCGCGAGCGACTGCTGGTCTTCCGCGACGGTCACTGTCGCGCGGTGCTCGGTCTCGTCGAGCGCGACGTCGATGACGTTCGCCGGAGAAAGCGCTTCCTTGATGAACTCGGAAGGATTCTCGTTCCACTCGATGATGTCGATGCGTTCGCCGCCGAGCTCGCTCATGACGGTGGAGACGCGCACGCCGCGCTGACCCACGAGGGAGCCGACGGGGTCCACGTGCGCATCGTTGCTCGCCACCGCTATCTTCGTGCGGCTGCCCGCTTCGCGCGCGAGCGCCTTCACCTCGATGCTGCCGGCGGCGAGTTCAGGCGCCTCGAGCTCGAAGAGCTTCAGGAGGAATGTCGGGTGCGCGCGGGAAAGGCGCAGGTATACGCCGCGGAATCCTTCGTCCACCGCGTAGAGGTACGCGCGGATGCGCTCGCCGGGTCGGTAGCGCTCGCCGGGAATCTGCTCCTCGTACGGGATGATGCCCGTCGCGCGGCCGAGGTCGATGAAGATGGCGCCGCGTTCGAAACGCTGCACGATGCCGGAAACGATGTCTCCTTTCTTGCCGCCGAATTCCTCGAGCACGGAAAGCTTCTCCGCTTCGCGTATCTTCTGTATGACGACCTGCTTCGCGGTCTGCGCCGCGATGCGGCCGAAATCGTCCTGCGGCTCGAGCGGGAAGATGATCTCTTCGCCCAGCTTCGCATCGCGCTTTATGCGCTTCGCGTCCTCGATGAGGATGTGCTTCTCCGCGTCATAGCGGGGAAGCTCGCCGTCGGCAAGCTCCTCCTCTTCGTGATGCGCGTGCGCGTGGTGCGTCTCCGGCTCTGCCGCCTCGCCTTCCTCGGGGAAACGGACCATGGAGTCGTCGACGACGGTCTTCACCTGCTCGAAGGCCACGGTACCGGTGTCCATGGAAAGATGCGCGCGCACCAGCTGCCCGCGCTTGCCGTACTCGCGCTTGTACGCGGTGGCCATGGCGCTCTCGATGGCGTCCACCATCGTGTCGCGGCTGATGCCGCGATCTTCGAACTCCCCGAGCACCGTGTTGATTGTCTTGAGGTCTAGCATATGGAATGTGTATGTCTCCCTAATAAGAAACGCCCGCGGCGCGGACGTTTCAGGTGTCCATAGCATACCGCCGGTCCCTGCGAACGTCAATGCCGCCTTTTCCACTTTCGCGTTTTTCTCAGACCTCCAAGCTCCAAGCTCCAAGCTATACTGTTGCTATGCACGTTTCTGAATCCGAACTCAAGGATTTCATCATCGACTCGGGGCTCGTCTCGCGCAAGGATATCGACTCCGCGGAGACGGAAGCGAAAGACCGCAAGCAGTCCCTGGGAGACATACTCGTCTCGCGCGGCGCGCTCACGAAAGACGCGCTCCGGCGCATCAAGGCGTACGTGCTCGGCATACCGTTCGTGAATCTGAAAGATCGGAAGATACCGCTCGAGATCCTTTCGCTCATACCGGAACCCATCGCCCGCACGCACAGCATCATCGCGTTCAAGAAGGAGAACGACAGCCTGGAGGTCGCGATGCTCGACACCGAAGACCTCCCCTCCATCGACTCGGTCAAGAAGAAGACCGGACTCAAGATACTCGCGCGCCTCACGGACGACGATTCGGTGAAGCACGCGCTCCTGCAGTACCAGAAGTCGCTCAAGGAGGAATTCGGCGACATCATCGGCACGGAAGCGGGGAAGCTGAAGCTCGTGAAGGAAGCGGGCGGCGAGGATGTCTCCGGCGAGGACCTCAAGAAGATGGCGGAGGACCTGCCCATCGTCCGCATCGTGGACACGCTTCTGCGCCACGCCATCTCGCAGGGAGCCTCCGACGTGCACATCGAGCCGACGGAGAACGAAGTCCTCGTCCGGTACCGCATCGACGGCATCCTGCACGACGCCATGACGCTGCCGCATGCCGCCGCTGCGGGCATCACCGCGCGCATCAAGGTGCTCGCTTCCCTCAAGCTCGACGAGAAGCGCCTGCCGCAGGACGGGCGGTTCAAGATGGAGACGGAAGCGGACAAGGTTTCCTTCCGCGTCTCCCTCCTGCCCACGTACTACGGCGAGAAGATCGTGATGCGCCTCCTGCGCGAGACGGGCGAAGGCTTCACGCTCGACGTGCTCGGGTTCCATGGCGAAGGATTGGAGCGCGTCCACGATGCGACGAAGCAGACGACCGGCCTCATCCTCATCTCGGGACCGACCGGTTCCGGCAAGACGACGACGCTCTACACGGTGCTCGACATATTGAACACGCCAGACGTGAACATCAGCACCATCGAGGACCCCATCGAATACCAGATGAAGCGCATCAACCAGTCGCAGGTCGCGCCGCAGATAGGGTTCACGTTCGCGAACGGCCTGCGCTCCCTCGTGCGCCAGGACCCGGACATCATCATGGTCGGCGAGATTCGCGACGGCGAGACGGCGTCCCTCGCCATCAACGCCGCCTTGACCGGCCACCTCGTGCTCTCCACCATCCACACGAACAGCGCCGCAGGAGCCATCCCGCGCCTGATCGACATGGGCGTCGAGCCGTTCCTCCTCGTCTCCACGCTGAAGGTCATCGTGGGACAGCGGCTTGTCCGGAAACTCTGCGACGGCAAGGAGGCGTATACGCTCTCGAAGGAAGAGCGCGATAAGGTGGCGCCGCCCGCGCGCTTCGATGCCGCGCTTGCCGCGCTCACTGAGGAGAAGCTGGTGAAGGGCTCGCCGTCGCTCGACAAGCTCCCGTTCTACCGTCCGGTCCCTTCGCAGGAATGCGAAGACGGCTATAAGGGACGGCTCGGCATCCACGAGGTGCTCCGGGTGACCTCCACCATCCGCGAGCTCATGCTCCACAGCGCCACGCCGGAGCAGCTCGAAGAGCAGGCGCGCAAGGAAGGCATGCTCACCATGCTCGAGGACGGCCTCTATAAGGCGATGCGCGGCATCACGTCCATCGAAGAGGTATTGCGCGCCGTAACCGATTAGGCGAGCGGCAGGTGCGGATATGGGGTACGCGTCGGCGGCCCTGCGAGCCGCCGCGCTCCGCCTCACTCCGCCAAACCGCCGCGCAGACGCGGCGGGCCATGCTTTGCTTTCGCGCAGACGCGAAAGGCATCCGCTCAATGACTCGCGAATGCGCTCCGCTGCGGAGCCCCCATATCCGCACCCGCCGCTCGCTCGGGCGTCGTTCGCAACGAAGTGCGTGCTACGATTAACGAAAATGAAGTTCAACGTCACCGTCGAGCAGGAGGGGAAGAAGGAGACGCGCGTCATGGAAGCGCCGTCGCGCTTCGCGATATACGGCGAAGTGGAGAAGGAAGGCGCGCGCGTCGTCGCGGTCGAGCGCGCCGCAGGCCCGTTCCTGCCGGCGTGGCTCTCCATCACCATCGGCACCGGCGTGAAGCAGGCGGAAATCGTCACGATGACGAAGAATCTTTCCGCGATGCTCTCCGCCGGACTCACGCTCTCCCGCTCGCTCTCCGTCATCGAACGGCAGTCCGGGAACAAGCGGCTCAAGAAGATAGCCGCGGACGTGGCGGAAGAGGTGAAGCAGGGCGCGGCATTCCACGAGGCGCTCGCGAAGCATCCGCGCGTGTTCTCGAAGCTCTTCGTCTCCATGGCGCAGGCAGGCGAAGAATCGGGCGGGCTTGCCGACGCCCTTGCCGTCGTCGGACTCCAGATGGAACGTTCGCAGGCGCTTACCGCGAAGGTGCGCGGCGCGATGATCTATCCGTCCATCGTGCTCACCGCCATCGTCATCGTCGGCGTCCTCATGCTTATCTTCGTCGTGCCGACCTTGACGAAGACCTTCATCTCGCTCGGCGTCGCGATACCGCTCTCCACGCAGATCATCGTCGCGGTGTCGGATTTCATGGTGAACAACGTCATCCTCGTCATCGCGCTGCTCATAGCGCTTGCCGTCGGGGGCGCCGCGTTCGTGCGCTCGAAGACGGGGAGCACCGCGGTGCTCTGGGCCGCGCTTCACTTGCCGGTCGTGGGAGAACTCGTGCGGGAGACGTTCGCGGCGCGCGCCGCGCGGACCATGGCCTCGCTCCTCGCCTCGGGCGTCGTGGTCCTGCGCGCGCTCCAGATAACGGAAGACGTGGTCGGCGCGCCCATCTTCGCATCCGTCGTCGCGGAGGCGGAGGCGCGCGTCCGCAAGGGCGACCCGATATCGGCCGCGTTCGTCGAGCACCCGAAGCTCTACCCCATCCTCTTTTCGGACATGATTGCCGTGGGAGAAGAGACCGGCAAGGTCTCGGAAATGATGAAACAGGTCGCGGAATTCTATGAAGCGGACGTCGAACAGAAGACGAAAGACCTCTCCACCATCATCGAACCGGTACTGATGCTCTTCATCGGCCTCTTCGTCGGCATTTTCGCGGTTTCCATGATCGCGCCGATCTACTCGCTCTCTTCCTCCATCTGATATCCGCACCCGCGCCGCACCCGTACCGGTGCGAAAGCGCGGTATCATGCAGCCATGCACGGTTTGTCGCGACGGGGCATGTCGCTCATCGACGTCATCGTGGGGACGGCGCTCATCCTCATCGTCTTCCTCGCGCTCATGGGCGTCCTGCGCGCGTCGCTCCTCGTCTCATCGCGCGCGAAGGCGAGAATCGGCGCGACGACGCTCGCGGCCACGCAGATGGAATACTTGCGCGGACTGTCCTATGACGCGCTCGGCACCGTAGGCGGCATCCCCGCCGGTTCCGTGCCGCAGACCGCGACGACGACCGAGAACGGCATCGACTACGTGACGCATACCTTCATCGAGTACATCGACGACCCGGCGGACGGGACCGGCGCGAACGATACGAACGGCATCACGACCGACTACAAGCGCGCTCGCGTGTCCGTCACGTACGGTTCGGGAGCCCAGTCCGGTTCCGTCACGTACGTGTCGAATTTCTCGCCGCCCGGGCTCGAGACCACGAATGGCGGCGGCACGCTCGCGGTGGATGTCGTGGACGCTTCGGGGAATCCCGTCGCGGGTGCGACGGTGACCATCCAGGACCCGTCGCTCTCGCCGGCGGTGGACCTTACGACGCTCACGGATAACGCCGGCACGGTCGTGCTTCCCGGCGCCGCGACCTCTTCGGACTATCGGGTGACGGTGACGAAATCCGGCTACTCGACCGCCATGACCTATGCGCGGGATGCGAACAATCAGAATCCGAACCCGGGATACCTCACGGTGGCGAAGAATCAGACGACGACCGGCACGTTCGCCATCGACCGGCTCGCCACGTTCTCGCTCGCCACGTTCTCGCCGATAGCGACGAGCACGTTCGCGGATTCGTTCGCCGACACGTCGAAGCTCGCGGCGATGAGCTCGACGACGGTATCGGACGGCGCGCTGTCGCTCGTCGCGCTCGCAAGCGACGGCTCCGCGCGTTCCGTCGCCACCACGTCGCCGTACCTTGCGCGCTGGGGAGAATTTTCCGCGACGACCACGGTCCCCTCCGGAGCGACGCTCCTCTTCCATATATATGACGGGAGCGGGAACCTGCTCCCCGACACGGCGCTCCCGGGGAACAGCGCAGGATTCTCCGCCGTTCCGGTCTTGCTCTACGGCATCTCGACCACCACGTACCCGTCGCTTGCGGCCGATGCGGATTTCTCCATGACCGGGAGCACGAGTCCTTCGGTGACGCACTGGTCGCTTTCTTACACGGCCGGTCCCGTGCCGCTCCCGCACGTCTCCTACACGCTCACCGGCGCGAAGACCGTCGGTTCGACGGGCGCCGGCGCGCCTATCTATAAGACGGTCATGACCGCGTCGACGGGAAGCGCCGGGACGGACACGGAGACGCTCGAATGGGATTCATACACGCTCTCGCTCTCCGGCTATGACATCGAAGATGCGTGTCCCTCCTCGCCGTACGCGGTCGCGCCGGCGGCAACGTTCGCCGCGAAACTCATACTCGGCGCCGCGACCGCGAATTCGCTCCGCGTGCTCGTGTCCGACAATGCCGGGAGCGCGGTCGGCGGCGCGTCTGTCACGCTCGCCGATGCAGGATACTCGAAGACCGTCTCAAGTTCGTCATGCGGCGATGCGTATTTCGGTGGCGTTCCGGCCGCGACCGATTACACGGTGACGATAGCGAAAACCGGATACACGACGACCCAATTCACGAACGTCGCCGTATCCGGCGAGACCGTCTATAACGCGGCATTTCCATGAGAAAAACAGCTTGGAGCTTTGAGCTTGGAGCTTGGAGCGACGCACCGCCGCCGCTTTGCGGCGGCGGTACCCCCAACCTCCACACTCTCCGCTCCAAGCTCGCAGCATCACAGCGCGGATTCACGCTAGTCGAGACCATCGTCGTCGTCGCGCTTACCGCGGTCGTCCTCATGGCGCTCTCCTCGCTCATCGTGTACTTCTACCGGACGAACGCGTACGTGCTCGAGCAATCGCAGGCGGTGGACAGCGCGCGCCGCAGCGTCGCAGCGTCCATGTCGGACCTGCGCGAAGCGACGTACGGTGCGGACGGCTCCTATCCGCTCTCCGCGGCCGCTACGTCCACCGTCACGTTCTACGCGAACGTCGACAGCGACCCCGCCATAGAGAAGGTCCGCTACTATCTTTCCGGCGTCACGTTTTATCGCGGCGTGACGAAGGCGGCGGGGAATCCGCCCTCCTATGCCGGACAGCCCGAGACGACCAATCTCGTAGTGGACAACGTGCGCAACGGCACGATTCCCGTTTTCCAATATTTCGATGCGAACGGGAACGAACTCGCCGAGCCGGTGAATCTCGCGAAGGTGACTTCCGTGCGGACGACGGTGCTGACCGACGTGAACCCCACGCGCGCGCCGAACGTATACACGCTCACCGGAAGCGCAACGCTGCGCAACATACGGGACGCGAATGCGCAATAATATGGACATGAACCGCACCGCTTCCGCTCATAGAACCGCTCGCGGTTCCATCATGCTGCTCGCGCTCGTCTTCGGCGCGATATTCTTCATCGTGCTCGCGGGACTGTCCGGCTTCGTGCTCGCACAGAACCGCATCGGCGACGCCGAGCGCGTGAAGGGAGAAGCGTTCTCCGTCGCCGAGGCCGGGCTCGAATACTACCGCTGGCACCTCGCGCATTTTCCGACGGACCTCACGAACGGCACCGGCGCCGCGGGGCCGTACGCGATACCGATACCGGATCCGCAGGGCGGTACGGCGGGTACGGCAAGCCTCGACATCGCGGCGAACACCGCCTGCGGACAGACGACCTCCATCAGCATCACGTCGAAGGGGACCGCTGCGGATGACGCGTCCATCCCGCAGACGCTCGTGGCGCGGTACGCGAAGCCGTCCGTGGCCGCGTACTCCTATATCGTGAACGACAGCGTCTGGGCCGGTTCGGACCGCGTCATCAACGGGCCGTACCATTCGAACGGCGGCGTGCGCATGGACGGTACCGCGAACGCGCCGGTCACCAGTTCGCTCTCCACGTGGACCTGCACGTCGTCCTTCGGCTGCTCGCCGAACCAGACCGAACCCGGAGTCTTCGGCGCGGGCGGGAATCAGGATCTTTGGAATTATCCGACGCCGCAGGTGGACTTCGCGGGCATCGCCGCGAATTTTTCGTCGCTCAAGAGCACGGCGCAGGCGTCCGGCATCTATCTCCCCCGATACAGCTCGGGAAACAGCAATAGCGCCGCGTACCATAAGGGCTACCACATCATATTCAACGCGAACGGCACGGTGACCGTGAAGCACGTGACCTCGACGGGACAGCAGTCCGTCTACCCCGTCAACAGCTCCGACCCGTCCACGGATTACGCCCTCATAAAGAACGAGACCACGTATAACACGTACACGCTTCCCGCGAACTGCGGCCTCATCTTCGTCGAGGATAATGCGTGGGTGGAAGGCGTCGTCCCGTCCAAGGTGACGCTCGTGGTGGCGAATGTCTCAAGCAGCGGCAGCATAGTCCCGGATGCCTTCCTCAAGGGGAACATCACGTACGCATCCTCGGACGGTTCGGACGGGCTCACGCTCATTTCCGGACACGACATCCTCATCACGCCGGATTCTCCGGATACGATGACGCTCGAGGGCATCTTCGTCGCGCAGGGCGGCGCGTTCGGCAGGAATCTGTATGCGTGTCCGGGACCCTACGAGCCGAAGTCTTCGCTCACGATACTCGGTTCGACCATCTCGAACCTGCGCACCGGCACGAAATGGCTGAACGGCTGCTGGTCATGGACGAGCGGCTATTCGGACGCGGGGTACCAGACGCGCGTCGACTCCTTCGATCGCACCCTCGCGGCCGACCCGCCTCCTTTTACGCCCGACCTCTCGAGCGATTTCCAGTTCGTCGACTGGCAGCAGAAATAGCTGCGCTTCCTGCGGGAAGCGCAAAGACGCGCCCTCGACCTGCTATCATGGAGCTATGATCATCGCAGCGAATTGGAAAGCGTACGTGGAGGATGCCGATAAGGCGAAGAAGCTCGTTGCGCTCGCGAAGCGTCTTGCCGCGAAGACGAAGGTCGAGCTCGTGCTCGCGCCGCCGGCTCCGTTCCTCGGCCTCATCGCGAGCGGGAACCGTTCGAGAGTATCGTTCGCGGCGCAGGACGTGTCCGTGACGCTCGGCGGCGCGTACACGGGCGAAGCGACGGCGCAGATGTACGCGGCGCTCGGCGCGCGCTATGCGCTCGTCGGCCATTCGGAACGCCGCGCGGCGGGCGACACGAACGCGACCGTCGCGGAGAAGCTCGCGCACGCGGTCGCGCAAGGGCTCACTCCCATCCTCTGCGTCGGGGAACGCGAACGCGATCCCGCGGCGGACTACCTGCAGTTCATACGGGAGGAACTCGTGTCCGCGCTCTCCCAGCTTTCGCAGAAAGAGCGTCTCAATACGGTCATCGCGTATGAACCCGTATGGGCGATAGGAAAGTCCGCCACTGACGCCGCGGACTCCGCAGAGATACAGGAGATGACCCTCTTCATCCGCAAGGTGCTCGCGGAAATCATGCCGGGGAAGGCGGCGTCGCGCGCGAGCATCCTGTACGGCGGCTCCGTGGAGCCCGCGAACATCCGTGACATCGCGGGCGGCACGGGCGTCGACGGCTTTCTCGTGGGCCATGCGAGCGTCGCTCCCGATACGTTCTCCGCGCTCATAACCGCGCTCGCGTAGGCAGCATGAGAAGCGTCACCCAGATTCCCGTGCTCGAGAATATCCCCGTGCTCGTGCGCTCGCCGTTCAACGTGCCCATCGCGAACGGCGCGGTCGCGAACGCATTCCGTCTCAAGGAAGCGCTGCCGACCATCGACTACCTCACGAAGCATCATGCGCGCGTCATCCTCTGTTCGCATATCGGACGCGCGGACACGGAGACCCTGAAGCCCGTCTATGACGCGCTCGCTCGCTATGTCCCGGGACTTGCGTTCTGTCCGGAGGCGGTCGGACCCGCGGCGCGCAAGGCGGCGCGGGAGCTTTCGCCGGGCGGCGTGCTCCTCCTCGAGAACCTTCGCCGGTATCCCGGCGAGAAGAAGAACGATCCGAAATTCGCGGCGGAGCTCGCGGAGCTCGCGGACGTGTTCGTGCAGGATACGTTCGATGTCCTGCATCGGGAACATGCAGGCGTGGTCGGGGTGCCCAAGCTTCTCCCTTCCTATGCGGGGTTCCTCGTCGAGCGGGAGGTCGCGGAGCTTTCGAAGGCGCTTACGCCCGCGTCGCCTTCGCTCGCTATCATCAGCGGCGCGAAGTTCGAGACGAAAGAGCCGGTCTTGAACAAGCTCATCACGCTCTACGACACCGTGTTCGTCGGCGGCGCAATCGCGAACGATTTCCTGAAAGCGAAAGGCTATCCGGTCGGGAAGTCGCTCGTCTCGGGAACGGATGCGGGCCATCTGAAGCCGCTCCTCGAAAATAAGCGGCTCACGCTCGCTGTCGATTCTCTCGTCGCTCCCGCGGGAGGGACGCGCGCCGACGCGCGCGTCGCGGAAATCGGCGACGTGAAGGACGGCGAAGCGATTCTCGATGTAGGCCCGAAGACTTCCGCGATGCTCGCGGACCTCGTGAAGAGATCGAAAACCGTCCTTTGGAACGGTCCCTTGGGAAATTACGAGAACGGATTCGTGGACGGAACGGACGCGCTCGCGGAAGCGATAGCGGGAAGCGGTGCGCGTTCCACCATCGGCGGCGGCGACACCGTCGCGTCCATCGAGAAGCTCGGCATCAACGACCGCTTCTCTTTCATCTCCACCGGCGGCGGCGCGATGCTCGACTTCCTCGCGCAGGGCGGCGTCTTGCCGGGACTTCGCGCGCTCGACTGACCGCGCGCCGGACGCGCCGCTTGCACGCCGGCGAAGCTGCCTTGTCCGCGTCCTGGAACTCATTTCAAAACCGGCTCGCTCCGGATGTGCGATTTGAAAGCGAGCCCATTCAAGGCTTTCAAATCGCACATCCTGCGCTCACCGCGAGTTTTTGAAATGAGTTCTAGCCGATGGCCTTCCTGATATTCTCCGCGACTTCCTCTTTCTCTCCTTCGCCGTATACCGCTTTCCCGTGCCAGTGCTCATGGCCGTCTCCGTGGAAGCGCGGGACGATATGTATGTGCGCGTGGTCCGCGACGAGCTGCCCGGCCGCGGGTTCGTTGTTCATGATGATGTTAATCCCTTCGGCGTCTACCGCGTCGCGGATGGCGGGCGCAAGCCGCTTCACGACGAGCATGAGGTGCGCGAAGAGGTCTTCGGGGATGTCGTAGATGTTCGCGTAGTCCTCCTTGGGAATGACGAGTACGTGTCCCTTGTTCACCGGGTTGATATCGAGTATCGCGAGCGTGCGGTCGTCTTCGAATACTTTCGACGCCGGCAGCTCTCCCGCGATTATCCTGCTGAATACGCTTCCTGCCATACGCTCTGTTGTACCACTTCGGGCCTGCAAACGAAAACCGCGCCGTTCCTGGTACAATCGGTGACACATGTCGCCCTTCCATGAACCGATAGACGAGGGCGTCCGTGCCGAGCTTGCCGAGCACGACGACCTCATCGCCGCGCTGCTCGCGCGGCGCGGCATACGGACGAAGGAGGCTGCGGATGCGTTCCTCGACCCTTCATACGACGCGCACCTCGGCGACCCGCTCCTGATGCGGGATATGGAGAAAGGCGCGCGCCGCATAGCGAAAGCGATCGCCGAGCGGGAGAAGATAGCCATATGGAGCGACTACGATTGCGACGGCATACCGGGCGGCGTCCTGCTGCACGATTTCCTCAAGAAAGCGGGCGCCGATTTCACGAACTACATCCCGCACCGGCACCTTGAAGGATACGGCGTGAACGTTTCCGGAATAGGAAAGCTTGCGGCGCAGGGCGTCTCGCTCGTCATCACGGTCGATGTCGGCATCACGGATTCGGAAGCGGTCGCCCGCGCGAACGAGCTTGGCATGGATGTCATCGTCACGGACCATCATCTTCCGGAACCGGAAGGCTTGCCGCCCGCGTATGCCGTCATCGATCCGAAGCGCGAGGACGAGACGTACCCGTTCCGCGATTTCTGCGGCGCGGGACTCGCGTGGAAACTCGTCACGGCGGTACTCGCGCTCGGCCGCGCCGAAGGCGCTCCCTGGTGCGCGGACATTCCGGAGGGCTGGGAGAAGTGGCTCCTCGACATGGCGGGACTCGCGACCATCGCGGACATGGTGCCGCTTACGGGAGAGAATCGCGTTATCGCGAAGTACGGACTCCTCGTCATGCGCAAATCGCCGCGGCTCGGCTTGCAGAAGCTGTGCCGCGGGATGCGGGTGAACCAGTCGGCGCTTTCCGAGGACGATGTCGGTTTCATGGTTGCGCCGCGCGTGAACGCCGCATCGCGCATGGGCGAAGCCGCGGATGCGTTCCGGCTTTTCACGACGGAAGATGAAGCGGAAGCGGACGCGCTCGCAAAGAAGCTCGAGAAGCTGAATCGCGAGCGCCGCGCGCAAGCGGGCGCCATCACGCGTGCGGCGCATGAGCGGCTCTCGGGGCGGACGGACCTCGGGAGCGTCATCGTGCTCGGCGACCCCGCATGGAAGCCTTCGCTTCTCGGTCTCGTCGCGAACGGCATCGCGGAAGAATTCGGGCGTCCCACCTTCCTGTGGGGAAGGGAGGGGAGCGGCGTCCTCAAGGGTTCTTGCCGCGGCGCGGGCGTGACGCACGTCGTGGAACTCATGCAGGAAGCGAAGGACGCGTTCGCGGAGTTCGGCGGGCACGCGCAGTCCGGAGGATTCTCCGTGAAAGACGAAGAGATATTCTCGCTCGAAGAGCGGCTCACGGACGCGCACGCGCGGCTCCTCGCGAAGAACGCGGAGCGCGAGCGCGAGGACCGGAAGGCGGATGCGGAACTCGCGCTTTCCGACGCGACGCCCGAGTTTCTCGGCAAGCTCGAGCGGCTCGCGCCGTTCGGCCAGATGAATGAGAAACCCGTGTTCCTTTTCCGCGAAGTGTCCGTCATGCGCGTGTTGCGGTTCGGGAAGGGGAACGAGCACGTGAAGATACGTTTCGCGCATGCGGATTCGCCGGTAATGCTGGAAGGCATCGCGTTCTTCGCGAAGCGCGCGCTCGGACCCGCGGGAGAACTGCTCGCGGACGGCGACCGCGTGAACGTGCTCGCGCATATCGAGCGCGATCAGTTCTCCCGCAACCAGTCGCTTCGTCTGCGTATCGTTTCGATTGCGTAACTGCCGCTTGCCCGCCTGCCTACCGGAACGGCACTATCAAAAACATCATCCTATAGGATGATGTTTTTGATA
>JAGWYL010000009.1 GCA_018969385.1 Patescibacteria group bacterium | reverse complement strand
CATCAAAATCTTCGTCCTATAGGACGAAGATTTTGATGGTGTAAGGTCGGACATGCGCGTGCCGTACGCGCGCGCCGCTCCCGTGAATGACCCCCGGCGGGCGATTCTTATCGCTGGCCGACCGGACTAAGATAAGAATATCGGAAGCGTCGGTGAAATTCTCTTGCGTGCTATGCTCTTCGCATGATTACGCTCATCGCCGCCATCGGCGAAGGGACGCGCGCCCTCGGCAGGCACGGCGACCTTCTCTACAAGATTCCGGAAGACCTCGCGCGCTTTCGCGCGCGCACCAAGGGACATCCGGTCGTCATGGGCAGGAAGACGTGGGAGTCGCTTCCGGACCGCGCGCGGCCGCTTCCCAAGCGTGCGAATATCGTGATTACGCGCGATGCGTCATACGGCGCGCCAGGTGCGGTTGTCGTCACTTCCATCGAAGACGCGTTTCGGAAGGCGAAGGACGCAGAAGGCGCGGACGAGATTTTCGTCATCGGCGGGGGCGAGATTTACGCGCTCGCGCTTCCCTACGCGGACAGGCTCGACCTCACGCTTGTCGATGACGACACCGAGGGCGACGCCTATTTCCCCGAGTACGAAAGAGAGTTCACGAAAGAGATTTCTCGCGAAGAGCACGAGACGCCCGAAGGACTCAAGTATGCGTGGGTGAACTTCGAACGCACATGAAAACACGCGTCCCGTATGGGACGCGTGTTTTCATGTTGCGGAACGGAGATAAAAGGCTCCGGATGCAAGGCGCGAATGAGGAGCGAAGCGAGCCGTACGTAAGGGTACGGTGAGCGAGCACCGGAATGAGTAACGAAGCAGACGGACTTTTTATCCCGTCCCGCCCTATTTCACGTCGACGCCCATGCTGCGCGCCGTCCCTTCGATGAGACGCGCGGCGGCTTCCGGGGAACCGGCGTTCAGGTCCGGCATCTTCTCCGCGGCGATTTCGGCGACCTGCGCTTTCGTGAGCGTCCCGGCCTTCGTGGTCGGCGTCTTGCCCGAACCCTTCTCGATGCCGAGCGCCTTCAGGATGAGGCGGGAGGCGGGCGACACCTTGAGGACGAAGGTGAAGGAACGGTCATCGTAGACCGAAAGCTCGACCGGGATGATGGTACCCATCTTGTCCTTCGTCGCGTCGTTGAACTGCGTGACGAACTGGCCGATGTTCACGCCTGCGGGACCGAGCGCGGTACCGACCGGAGGCGCGGGCGTAGCCTTTCCGCCCGGAATCTGGAGCTTAATTTTCTTTACTACGGTTGCCATACGTGTGCGTGACTTTACTAGAAATCGTTCAAAAACGCTACTAGAGCTTGCGAACCTGGAGGAAATCCAGCTCGACGGGCGTCTCGCGGCCGAACATCGCGACCATGACCTTGACCTTGCCGCGCTCTTCGTCTATCTCGCCGACCTTGCCTTCGAGTTCCTTGAACGGACCGTCCGTGATGACCACCGGGTCGTCCTTCACGAGGTCGATGCGGTGCTTCACCACTTCCGCGCCCATGCGCTTCATCAGGGTCGCCACCTCCGCCTCGTCCATGGGAACCGGCGTGGTTCCGCTTCCGACGAAACCGGTCACGCGCGGCGTGTTGCGGACGACGAACCAGGAGTCTTCGTCCACGATCATGCGGACGAGGATGTAGCCCGGGTATATCTTCTCCTCCTCGACGACGCGCTTGCCGGCTTTCACGCGTATCTTCTTCTCGGTCGGAACGACCACGTCGAATATCTTCCCTTCCATGCCGAGGGACTCGATGCGCTGCTTCAGGTTGCGCTCGACGGCGTTCTCATAGCCGGCGTAGGTGTGGATGGCGTACCAACGCGGTTCGGTGTCCGATGTCTGCTGTGCCATAAAGGATGTGGGTTATCGCTCTTAACCGAAGAACGCGCGGAGTGCGCCCGTGAAGAGGGCGTCGAGGAACGCAGCGAGCGCCGCCGTCGCGACGGTGATGAGGATGACGATGAGGGTATGCGATATCGCCGTCCGGCGCGACGGCCAGGTGACATGGACGAATTCCGCACGCACATGTTTCAGATACGAGACGATTGCATTCATACGCCGTTAGTTCGGTTACTCCCCAAATTAAAAAAGCCCCGCGGGCTCTTTCGTACGGACACAGGATAGTACGGCTCGGGCCGCACGTCAATAGCGAACGGGCCGGCGCCATGGCGCCGGCCCGTTCGCGCGAGGAACCGCCCCGCTAGCGGATGGCGTACGTGATGGAGACGTGCGCGTCGTATTCGTTCTGGCCGGTCGGCAGGGTCGGCGCGGATGCCGCGTCCTTCGCGCTCATCGCCGCAGCGCCCATCGCGAATATGGGATACGGAGCGTTGGCGTTCTCTGAGAAGCTCACGACGCGTCCGAGACTGACGCCGAGCGCCGCGGAAAGGCGCGATGCGTCCGCTTGCGCCTTCGCGATAGCATCGGCGCGCGCCGCCGCCATCACCGCGGAAGTATCGTTCACGGTGAACTGCGGGCCGGACACGTTCTGCACCCCGAGCGTGCCGAGGCTCTGCAGTATGTCGCCGGTCTTCGCGAGGTCATGGACGGTCACCTCGATGCTTTCGGAAACCTGATATCCCGTGATGGTGGGCGACCCGTAGTTCGGGCATGCCTCGCCCGGAAGGCACGGGTGCGGGTACGCGTACTGCGGGGAGACATCATAGGACGTCGTCCGCACGTCCTTGTCGGAGACGCCGGCGGCTTTCACCGCGGCAAGTGCGGCATCGGCGCGTTTCGTCGCGGCAGCCTGCGCGTCCGCAACCTGCTTCGCGGTCTCCATGACGGAAAAGGAAATCTTCGCCACATCCGGCACGGCGGTCGCCTTGCCGTCGCCGGAAACGGTAATGGTATCGGCGGGCGGAGCCGTCGGTTCGAGCATTCCCGAGACGAGCGAGAAGGTCTCCGCGAGCAGGAACAGGGACAGCATCGCGAGCGTACCGGTAAGAGCTATGCGCACGGTCGCACTGGAAGCGAGTTCACGCAAACGTATGGGTTCATCATGCATAAGCGGTGGGGGTTATGCCTCCATCGTAGCACGCGGGGGGTCCCTAGGACCCGGCCTGAAGCGTGCTAAGGAGCGTGCGGAGCGCGGCTTGTGCCGGAAGGCCCGTGATATCGAGATTCACATCCGTCCAGCCGGTAACGTCCGTATCTGTCGCGTCGAATCGCAGCACGTCTTTCGCTCGCGGCAGGTAGTACGCGGTGTGTATGACGCCTTCGAACCGCTCGACGGTGACCGTGAAGAACGTGTGCGTGCCGAGCGTTTCCTTCGAGAAGGCGGAAACGGAAGCGGGCGCGAGTCCGGACGGCGCGAGCGTCGTCTCGCCAAGCAGCACCGCGTCCGCCGTCTTCCCTGCGGGAATCGGGTAGTCGCGGATGGTGACGGTATCGGGCGGCGTACCGGTGGCGGTCTCATAGCTTGCGACGACCGCGGCATCATTTGCCGGTGCGCTTACGACCGCGGATAAGCTTGCGGGAAGCGCGAAGGCGACGCCGAGCGCGTCAAGCGACACGTTCGGCGGCGGGCAGGGCGCGAACGCGCAATCCGGCCCCCCGCGCCCCACCGCAGTGCCGTCCGGACACATCTTCGCTTCGAGCGTGCACGCGGTCGCACCGATGCCGACGGGACGCGTGAGCGCATTCCGGTAGAGGAATCCGGCGATGCCGAGCAGTATGAGGAGGAGGACGCCGGTACCGAGCTGTTTGAAATCCATCCGGTAAGCCTACCACGCGCTAGGAGCGGGACGTGCGGCGGAGTTCGTCGCGTATCTCCTCGAGCACCCGCACCTCCGGACTCTTCGCAGGGGCGGTCTTCGCGTTTTCCCGAAGACGCAAGCGGTTCATGATTTTCACGAAGACGAAGAGCGCGAAAGCGATGATGATGAAATTGACGAGCGCCTGGATGAAAAGCCCGTAGGCGATGACCGCGCTGCCGCCAAGCGGCAGCGAAAGCTTCGCGAAGTCGAATCCGCCGAGCAGGAGCCCGACCGGCGGCGTGATGACGTTCGCGACGAGCGAGTTCGTTATCTGGTTGAATGCAGCGCCGATGACGACGCCGATAGCAAGGTCCATCGCGTTCCCATGGAGCGCGAAAGTCTCGAATTCTTTCAGGAATCTCTTCATGGGGCGGCTACCGAGAATCGAACTCGGATTGAGAGCTCCACAAGCTCCAGTGTTAGCCGTTACACCATAGCCGCCATGCACAGTCCCCGAAGGGGCGCCGAACACTCGCGTTTATACCACGCATTGTACGCCGTGCGAAGCGTTACCGGTAGCGCGGCGATTCTTCCGCGAGGCCGGACTCATGATTCGCGAGGCGCGCGAGCGCGAAGAGAAGCGAAGAAAGTCGGTTCGCATACGCGCGCGTATGCAAAGACAGCTTGCGCAGGCCGGCGCCCTCGACGCTCGAGAGACGGCGCTCCGCGCGGCGCGCGAGCGTGCGGGCGACGTCAAGAAGCGCGGAAAGCTCCGTGCCGCCCGCTATCGAGAAGGACACGATTGGCGGGATGACTCCTTCTATCGCATGGATGAGGCGCTCAGCTTCGGTGAGCCGCGCCTTCCCCACCTTCTTCTGCGCCCCCGCCACTTCCGCCTGGATGATGAAGAGCGTTTCCTGGACGCCGTGCAGTATGCGCGCGCAGTCATAGTGCGTGCGCCCGAGCGTGACGCTCGGACCGCCCTCCGCGCGAGCGCGCGCCTTGCAAAGGCCGATGAACGAATTGAGTTCGTCGAGCGTGCCGAGGCATTCAGGCAGTTCGGACGATTTCAAGACGCGCTCTTTCGAGTCGAAGACCTTCGTCGTCCCGTCGTCTCCCCTGCCGGTGTAGAGCGCCATAGGAGCCATGATAGCAAACCGCCCTTCCCGTGACCGGCCGAAAATAAAGGAGCCGCGCGCTTTCGCGCGCGGCTCCTTTATTTGGTGCCCGGGAGAGGACTCGAACCTCCACGCCCTTGCGGGCTTATCCACCTCAAGGATAAATGTCTACCAATTTCAACACCCGGGCATCATTTGCCGTTTGGCAAAGACTCGCCCACTATACGCAATGCTTTCGCAATTTTCAATCGCTTGCGCGAGAGACACACGACATGGGGTTTCTGGTACATACGTTTCAGGATTTTCAGCGCCTCAGCCTTCGCGTACTTCAACTGAATAACGGAGCTCCGCGTTGAAGCGGTTAGATGGCCACACACCTTCAGACGTCGCTCAAGTTCTGTACGAATCCACTCAACGTGAGCACGGCTCGCTGAAATGAAGGAGAGATAAAACATAAAGCTTGAGCGCCAGCGCGGATCGTAGTAGCTGTAAAAACTACCATCGCCGTCGTGGTGACCGCGAAGGAAGTCAAAGAAGTACTCGTCTGGGATATCGAGCGCGCCGATAGTTTTGGTTTTGTTTGGCGTGAGACCGATGCCGAGAAGAAAGTCGTACAACACGACATCTCCGAACTGCACGTGCGTCGTCGTATTGCCGGTATATGAAGATTTCTTCTTCCCTATCTGTACCTTCTTGCCGATACACTGCATAAAGTTCTTAAGCTGTTCAATGTCTTTTGAGGTCAGACTGAGATGCCGTCCGTCGGAAGAAAGATTCCCGTCCGTGGCAATGAGCCCCACCGCATACGCGAGTTCGGGCGACCAGACCACCTCCCTTCGCTTTGGCTTTGCTCCGCGCTTTGCCATGCCTCAAGCATATAGCGTCTACCAGGATATATGAAAGAAAATCCGAGTGGAGAACTCGGATTTCCTCAGGTCGAGCGACTGCGACGCTACGCCGCTACCCCGTCCTTCGCTTCTTCCTTCACCTCGTCGTCCGCAGGCGCGGCTTCCGCCGGCGCGAGGAGGTCGTTCGTGGAGAGGTGCATCATGCGCGCATTGCGGAGCTGGCGGCGCACCTGCTTCGCGGCCTTCTCGCGGATGAAGTAGAGCTTCGCGCGGCGCACCTTCGAGCGCTTCACTATCTCGATGGAGTCGATGGCCGGAGAGTAGAGCGGGAAAATCTTCTCGACGCCGATGCCGGAAAGGGTCGCGCGGACGGTGAACATGGCACCCGGTTCCGCGCCGTGCTTCACGGAAAGGACGAGCCCTTCGAACGCCTGTTTGCGGGCATTCTTGATGGTTTTCTCCTTCTTGTCCGCGCCTTTGCCCTTCTTGAGCTCGATGATGTTCTGGATGACGCGCACCGTATCGCCCGCGCGGATGCCGAGCTTCTTGCGCGCCTCTATATCGACGGGAGAAATCACCGTTTGCATGCGCGGCACTGTACCATGCCGCTTCTTCCTAGGCAATGAACGCGCCCCTAGGACAGCCGGGCGAGCGCATCCGTGAAGTCGGCGGGCAGGGGCGCTTCGAAGACGCGGCGCTCGCCGGAAGGGAGCGTAAGCGCGAGGGAAAACGCGTGGAGCGCGGGACGCGCGAAGCCGAGGAGGCATGGGCGGTTTTTCGCATAGAGCGGGTCGCAGATGACCGGGTGGTTGAGATACTTGAAGTGCACGCGTATCTGATGCGTGCGCCCCGTCCGGGGGCGGGCTTCGAGGTACGCGACCTTCTCGCCCGACTCCGGGTCCACCGCGCGCCTAAGCACCTGCCACTCGGTTATCGCCGCGCGCTGCTTCTTCCCTTCCCCCTCCCGCGCCACACCCCAGCGCGGCGGCGTCGAACGGATACGGACGATTTCCGCTTCGATGATTCCCTGGTTCCCCTTAGGTTGCCCGTACACGAGCGCGCGATACGTCTTCTCCGCTTCGCGTTCCTGAAACTGCCGCTTCAGGAATGCGTAGGCATCCGGCGTCTTCGCAAGCGCCACGACGCCTGATGTCCCGCGGTCGAGCCGATGGACGATGCCGGGACGCAGGATGACTTCCCCCTGCGGACTCGTCCACGGCTCGCCGACATCCGCTGCGGACGGATGTCGGCGAAGCATCCACTCGGCGACGGACGGCTCCTTTGTCCGCCCGTCCGAATGCATGATGAGCCCGGCGGGCTTGTCGATGACGAGCACGTCCGTATCTTCGTAGAGGATGGGTACTTCCATGAGGACACGATAGCGGAATGTCGAGTGTTGCGCTATCGTCTTACGTACGCGCGGTTAGCTCAGTTGGTAGAGCAATCCCTTTACACGGGAAAGGTCGGGGGTCCGAGTCCCTCACCGCGCACAGCTGGTCAGTCAAAGACGAGCAGTACGCCGAAGTGGTGAAATTGGCAAACACGCTGCGTTCAGGTCGCAGTGACCGCAAGGTCTTGGGGGTTCAAGTCCCCCCTTCGGCACCGCCTTATGCCCCGCAAGGGTTGGGAGGTTCAGTCCTCTCGTGCCTACCGAAAGTACAGCCGCACCGCGGTTAAGGTTCCGTCTGGTCGGGACGTAATACTTGCTTCTCGCCGACATACAGCTCGGGAGACCCGATTCCAAAGTATTGTTTATCAAAACCGATATAGTTCCGATTTAGATAGGCGGTGGTGCTCTCCACAAGAGCATTTCGCTTATCTTTGAATGTCTCGTGGTCTACCGGAATCTGGGTCTCATAGAGTGCGGGGAGATTCATTTCGGTAAATGGCCGCGCAATGTCGTAAATCAAGGTCTTGCCTCCCTCGACTTTCGGGTCGCGGATAACGATATAGGAATGCGCTTCGTTTAACGCGTTCTCGCCAAGATTTTCATCGGATACGACCGCGCCGGCGACGAACGCCGACTCGATTCCAAGTTTTTGAAGAAGATACTTGCCGAAAAGCGCACGTTCCGCACATGCGGTCTTTCCGATGGTCTCCGACAACTTCGTGAGTTTCTCTTTGTCGGCTAAATAAAGCTTCTTTCGCTCGAGCAGGTCTGTTTCTCCTGTCTTGAGTAATTCTGCGACCTTCTTTTGCACGCAAAAGACGGTGTAGAACGTTCGTAGGTCAATATTGCGGGGCAATTCCTTGAAGTACTCCCTGAGCGATTGCTCGCTGTCGACAAATCCTTTCTCGATATTCTCGGGAGTAAACCGTTCAAGCGCCTGTTCGAAATAGTCGAAATCTGTCTCGATTTTCACATCAGTATCTTCTTCGGCAAGATAGTTGCTCCAACCAATCTCAACTTGGTCGCCCGAACTAACACGCTCCATCCATACTCCAGCGTACATAGGATGCTTCTCGGAATACTCGCCTGCGATTTCTGGTTTTAGCAGCCCCTCCATGTTTATTGCATTCTACCCTATTGTCGGAAGGTGAATGCCTATCATCCAACAACGCACCACGGTCGCTTGAATTAGCACTAGTTGGTGCCCCCAGCTGGAATCGAACCAACATCGACGGCTTAGAAGTCCGCAGCTTTATCCATTAAGCTATGGGGGCAGTAAAAGCCTATACCACTCGGGGATTTATTGCGACGGGTCGGCGAACATGTACGAGCCGACGAGATACTTCGTCTCTTCCTGCGCGCGCGTGTCGAACAGTTTCTGCAGGGACTTGAGGGAGGCCGGGTCGAAGAGCGCGGGCGGTGCGGGCGGCGTTCCGCCGAGGATGTCGCCGTTCGCGACGCGGACGAAGAGCCATGCGTTCCAGACCGCGCTCAACCCGAAGAGCACCGCGAAGCAGACCAGGAGCACGAGCCAGTCCCGCACGGGCCGCAGCCGGCTCCCGTAGCGGAAGGAGCGGATGCGCTTCATGAGTGCGGTGAAGTTCATCATGGTACGGGCGTTATCTGCGGTTTCCCGGCGGGCGCCGCCACGTTCGCCGGGCCGGCGTTCCGTATCGCGGGTGCGGCGACCGGCGTCGTGGAGGCGCTTACCGGCGTTTGCGATCCGACCGTGAGAGTGAACGTGGCCGTCCACGTCCCGTTTGACGCCGGCGCGTTAGCCGAGTTCGGCGCGGAGGCGGCGCTTCCGCTCGAAAGGGAGAGCTGGTCTACGGTCACGTAGTACGGCGCATACTCTATGGCTCCGATGACGCGCATGACCGCATCGAACGGGCCGACGGCGGTGCCGACGACGACAAGTTGCGGGCGCGCGGCCTGCGTGTCGGAGGATACGGAATTTATCGTCATCTTCGCACCGAGTTGCGTCCCGTAGCTCTGGAGCGACTCGAGGAACGGCACGAGCGTCGCGTTCGAGACGAAATACCGGCTCACGGCGCTTTCGTCGCTCGCGAGAGACGCGAGCGCGGTCTTCGCTGCGGCGACGCGCGCTGCGCGCGCGCCGTCTACCGTAATCGTCGAGACGAGCGACCCCGCCTCGGCGCTCGCATTCATGACGGTTCCGTACCACATGCCGTAGGCGACTACCGCCGCGATGAGCGCGATGCTCGCAAGCCCGATGCGGATGAGTTCGGTCCTGCTCATGGCTGTAACGTGCCCGTGATGGCGATGCTGAACTGGATGTTCTTGTCCTGCGCATACGCGCTCACGGGAAGATCCGCGGTGGCGATGAACGGCGCGGCCTGGAGCGCGAGCACGAATGCGCGGAGCGTCTCGCGCGTATCGGAAATCCCGGTGACGGTCATCTGCCCGTTGCCGCTCGCATCCGGCTTTCCGTAGGTGAATCCGGTTAGGCGGATTCCCGGGCGCGAGATGCCGAGGATTCCCGCGAGCGCGACGCTCGCTTTCGGCGAAGAACCGAGCTGCGCGAGATACGCGGTGTCTTGCTCAAGCATGGAGAGACGTGCGTCCACCTGCTTCTCTTCCGCCGTGTTGAGGCTCGCCGATATGCGCGCCAGCTCCGTCTGTCGTCCCGCTATCTGCGTCTCGAGGAAGATGTATGCCGGGGAGAGGAGCACGCCGTGTATGACGACGGCGAGCGCGAGCACGAAACCCGCGAGCGTACCGAGCCGCGTGAAGTAGTCGCGCCGGAAGGCGTCCTTCGCGTCCCGCGGCACCAGGTTCATGAGTTCAGAGAACATATTCGCGTAGGGCAAGCCCGATAGCCGTCGCATAGGCGAGCGACTCCTGGTAATCCACGGGCGGCAGGTACGCATCGCGCGATGCGAGATTCGTGAACACGTCGCCGAGCTCGACGGGAATCTTGAGCGCCGTCTCGAGGTATTCCGGCAAGCCGCGGACGCTCGCGTTCCCGCCCGCGAGCACCGCGCGGACGACGGGTTCCGCACCCGATGCGCGCGCGTGCGTCTGCCAGTATTCGAGCCGCCGCCCTATCTCTTCCCGGATGACGGAAGCCGTCGAGAGCATCGCCGCGAGGTACTCCTCGTTCCCGCCGGCGGAAAGTATGCCGCGTTCCGCCTTTATCTTCCGCGCGCCTTCTTCGGTCACGCCGAAGTATTTCTGTACCGCGAGCGTAAGCGCATGGCCCCCGACGTCGAAGGTCGTCGCGAAAAGCGGCACGCGGTGCGCGACGACGGTCAGTTTCGTCGTCGCCTTCCCGATATCGACGATGAGCACCGTGCTCGTGTCGCCGTGCGGCAGGAGCGCCCGCGCGATGGAACACGTTTCCGGCTCCGCGGCGCGCACCGTGACTCCGGCTTCTTCGCAGATGGAGAGCATCTCCATGATGAATCGGCGCGCATAGCCGACGCCGGCGACGCGCGCCTGGCCTTCGCTGCGGCCGAGCACGACGAAATCGAAAGCGGTGTCCGCCGGCTGGAGCGGGATGAACTCGTCGATGCGCTGTTCGAGCGCGGTGCGTATCTCCTCTTCCGGGCCGTCAGGGACGTTCGTCTGGAAAAGGTACGACTTGGATTCGGGAAGGCCGAAATTCGCCACCGTTATGCCCTTCTCTTTCGTGAGCATGCGGACGGCTTCGATGACTTTCGTTCGGTCCATGACTTCCCCGCCGGTGACGCTTCCGGTCGGGATGAAGCGATTGCCGAAGGAAGCGAGCTCGAGCCCGTTCCAGGTGTCACGCAAGGTGACCGTCTTCACGCCGCTCGTCGAAAGGTCGACGCCCGCGATGGGAAGCGCGAGGAAACGCGGCGGCGGGAACGACACGCTCGCGAACCGCATTGCCGAAAATGTCATACCTCATGAGTATACCGTGCGCGTGCGCGCAGGACCTGTGCAATTCACGCTCGCCGCGGCTAGTGCGCGGATGTTCCTGGGGGCACGGCGCGGTCCGGAGCTAAGAACGCGAAGGAGTCGCCTTCGCCCACGGCGAACAGCATGCCGTTCGATTCGAGTCCGCGTATGGTTCGCGGCTCGAGGTTCGTCACGAACGCGAGCTGCCGCCCGACGAGCGCTTCCGCTTCCGTATACGCGGCGATGCCGGAGACGATCTGACGCGGCCCGGACTCCTCGCCGAAATCTACCGTAAGGCATAGGAGCTTGTCCGTGTCCGGGACGCGCTTCGCGCTCGTCACCGTGCCCACTTGCACCTGAATCTTCGAAAATTCGTCTTTAGAAATGCGCGGTTTGTCCATGGAAGATAAGCCAGTTTACCGCAGACAGCGAGCAGGAAAAACCCTACGGACTTGCGGGCTCCTGTGGACTGTTGCCTGTTGTCTGGTTTTTCCTGTTCAAGTAGCTGGTAAGTATGAGCGCGGCGGCGGATGCGTCCACGTTTTCGCGCGTTGCGGGCTTGCGCGACTTCCCTTCTTTCGCCGGCGCGCGGCGCGCCTCGGCGCTCGTGTACATTTCCGGCTCGAAGAAGACCGGGATGCCCGCGCGTTCGCGAAGCTGCTTCGCGAACGCGCGGGCATCCGCCGCTATCGGGTTCTCGCCGCCGGCGAGCGTCCGCGATTCTCCGAACACCGCCGTACCGACGCCTTCCTCCCGTATGAGCGCGCAAAGCTCCTCTACAAGCCGCGGCGTATTCGGGAGGATGCCGCGGGGAAATCCCATAGACCCGCGCTCGTCGGAAAGCGCGATTCCTATCTTCTTGCTCCCGTAGTCGATGCCGATGTAGCGCACAGGGACCATCGTACACCATTGCCGTCGGCACATCCCCCTGCTACCATCCGGTCATGGAATACGCACACGGCATCGCCCCCTTGTCCCCCCTCTTCGCTTTCGGCGGCGCGCTGACGCTCATCGTCATGGTCGCGCTCGTCTGGACCATCGTTCTCAAAGGATTCGCGCTCTGGTACGCCGCGCGCGGCAGCCAGAAGTGGTGGTTCATCGCGCTCCTCATCGTGAACACCGTCGGCATCCTCGAAATCGTGTACCTCATCTGGTTCCGTCCGAAATCTTCCGACGTCGTGAAAACCGCGCCCGCGGCGCCGTCATCATCCGGCGCGCAGGCGTAAGGTTCGGGAGGGGTCGCATAGCGGTCTAGTGCATCGGTCTTGAAAACCGACGTGCCGCAAGGCACCGCGAGTTCGAATCTCGCCCCCTCCGCAAAATAATGAGCGGGAAGCGGATGCTTCCTGCGATTATATTTTGAGAGAGGCGGCGAGATTCGAAGGCGAGTCCTGGGGCCCCGCGAGCACGCGGGGATGGACGAGCGTGGTCAGGCGGAAAGAGGAGCGACGGCAACGATTGAGCGCTTGACCGATGCGTGCCTGCGGTCTTCGCAGGACACATCTCGCCCCCTCCGCCTGAAGACTTCAGTGTCGGACAGACCCGAAAATTTTGAGATTGGTATAATGGATTCCATGAGCAGGAAGATTCCCGGCGGCGTGGCGCATGAGCTGCCGATAGATTTGCGGAAGGCCCTGTCGTCCGATCCTAAGGCGCTCGCGGCTTGGGAAGATATCACCCCGCTTTCCCGCAATGAATGGATTTGTTGGGCCCTCTCCGTCAAGACTCCGGAGAAGAGGAAGGAGCATGTCGACAGGGTCGTTTCGGAACTCAAGGAAGGGATGCGGCGTCCGTGCTGCTGGTACGGCTGCACGCACCGAAAGGACAAGGCGTTGAGCCCTTCGCAAAAGTTCATACTAGGCAGGAGAGCTAAAAGATAAGAGAGCGTCGGAAGCGTCTCATCCGCTTCCTGGCGATGACCTCGGTATCCGTAAAGCGGACCGCGCGTTACTCGTGCACTCTGCGCATTTCCCCGCCCGCGCGGTGCTATAGTGACGGGGTATGCCGCGCATCGCTTATGAGTGGCAAGGTCACGAATACGCATTCGAGAAGCATGGCGCCGACTGGTATTGGGCGCTCGGCATCGTCGCGCTCGGCGCGGCGATAGCGTCCGTGCTGTTCGGCAACGTCCTTTTCGCACTCGTCATCGTGCTCGGCGCCGCGGCCATCGGTCTCCAAGCGACGAAGCGTCCGACGCTGCACCGCTTCGCGCTCACCGACACCGGACTCATCATCAGTTCGCGCTTCTATCCGTACGAGAACATAGACTCCTTCTCGCTCATCGAATACCTTGACGAGAGCCTGCCGCCGGCGCTTTCGCTCAAGACCACCGGGGTCCTCTCGCCGCACCTCATCATTCCGCTTGAGGGCGTGGACCCGGATGACATATTCAGCTACCTCGAGCAGCACGTCCCTCATGTGCCGCACGAGCCGACGCTCACGGACCACCTCGCCGTCTGGCTCCGGCTGTAACTATCCACAGTATTGAACTCAGGTCGGCATTTCTTGTAGAGAAGCCCTATAAGATGAACTGATGGCGGGGAAACGCTATCCGGTTGAGGTACGTCGAGAGGTGTTGCGTCTCGGCAAAGAAGGAAAGACGTACGCGGAGATACGGAACTACTTCCCGATACCCAAAAGCACTTTGTCGGTTTGGTTTAAGAAGGCGGGTAAGAAACCGGACAGGACACGGCAACTCGAGCATCTCAAGCGGGCTCGTGCCGCCGCGCTCATAACGATTCGGGAGAGGAAGGCCGGGCGGCTTGCCGAAGCGAGCCGCCTGGCAAAAAACGAGGTTGAAAGCATAGCCCCGTTACTTGCCAGAAGAAGCGTGCTGAAAGCGCTTATCGCGATGCTGTATTGGGCCGAGGGCTCAAAGGGTGATAGGACCGGCCTCATCTTCGTGAACACCGACCCCGAGCTTCTTTCGCTCTATGTAAGGATGCTGCGTGCCGCCTACCTGCTCGATGAGTCGAAATTCCGCGTACGGCTTCATCTGCACCACTACCACAAGCACCGGGACGCAAAAACGTTCTGGTCGAGACTGCTGAAGATCCCCGAGTCGCAATTTGGCAAAATCTATGTTAAAAAGCGGAGTGCGCGGAAGAAGTTCCGGAAGAATTTCCAGGGGATTTGCATCGTCGTATACCACGACAGCGGAATCCGCAGGGAGTTGCTTGCGTTCGGACGACTCCTCGCAGAAAAGTAGCATCGCTCCCATCGTTCAACGGATAGGACATTTCCTTGCGGAGGAAAAAATGTAGGTTCGATTCCTGCTGGGAGCACAAATCAAGAGAAGTGATACTATGCGAGGCACCGCTCTCGTATGCCTACATACGAGAGACTCGGTCGGCGCACACAAACAATACCGACGACATATCGTTTGTGTGACCTCGCTTCGCTCTCGTCGTTCAACGGATAGGATGAGCCCCTCCGAAGGGCTTGATGCCGGTTCGATTCCGGCCGAGAGCACAGAATATTGATAGAAGGCATATTCCGTCCCCATGACGGATGCAAAACAGCGAGTCCTGGACTCGCTATTTTGGTACCCGACCCGATCGCACGTTTGATTCGAACCTTCCTCAACTGGTTCGAAGCATTCAGGAATGTGACGAGTATAAGCGTGATATCATCCAACGATGACTGCGCATCGGCGCCTTGGTTTGGTGTTGATTGCCGTCGTCTTGGTGGCGATTGGTGCCGTCTTATACGCGCTAACCGCAGTTTCAGCGTCCCAGAACCAAGGTGTCGCGAACATTTCAACATACGTGCGCGACTCCGTTGCGTATGCGCAGCTCAAGAACGAAGTTATTCACGATCTCGATCTCCCTGCGAATACGATGCTGGACCTGGGTCGGCAGGAAGGCGCTTATTTCGACTTTTCAGCAACCGATCCCGTATCCGGCGGCGGAGTGGAGTTGCTTGCATACAAGACGGCCACCGGCCATTTCACGGAGATATGGCAAGGTCAGGACGCCGCGCCTTGTTCGATTCTCCACGGCCGGTTCGACGTGCCGCCAGATGTGGAGCCGCTTTGCAGCGAGACCGTAACCTTCGACTGGTCGAGCCCGTTTTCAAAGTTCCTCATGACGCTCGTGGGGCAATGACTCACGGCGGCGCGTAGTACGCGACGATTTGCAGTAGCCGCTGCGCTTGCTGGAGATTTGCTGCTGTTGCGGTTCGCTCGTCGATGCGCGTTCCGCCGTAATGCGCTTCGAGGATAGTAATGCTGGTGTCGGTGACGTTCGTAACGAGCGCCATGTGTCCGTTGGCCGCGTACTGGCCGCTTGACACTTGTATGAGCGCCACCAGCCCTTTCCAAGGTCGAGCGACTGACACGTTTGCGATTGCGAGTTTTGACTGCCACGTAACTAGACCTGAAGGAAGAGGGATATGCAGGTCGTCCTTAAGGAACAAGACGCAGTTGTCAGGATGCTGTGGTACGAATCCCACGTACGGAGATGAGTAAACCACGCTGGGACGTACGTTGAATGAGGCGCGCTGACTTTGTTGCTCGTGGGTACCTCGTTGCGCCGGCTGATATCCGCCAGTGCTTGCTCGGCCCTGTCGCTGTTGCATTTGGTCTCGCACGCCGACGGTTGACGGAACCTGTTGGAATGCCCCCGGAGTATTCGACGATCCCCGAGATGTCCTTCCGCTTCTGTCGCCCGACCAGGTGTTCCGAGCGCCTGCACTCCCGACTTCGGGATTACGAACAGCAAACGGGTTCTGCGGCACGTATTGGCCTCTGCCGGACAGTGACGTTGATGGGAACTGTGGCTGCCAACTCCCGCCGCGTGACGTAGGCGGTGGAACGGATCGGGCATTATTGTTCTGTGCCCGATTACCGACAGCAGATGACCGCGTACTTTGCTGCCATCCTGGCCTATCTTGAGCATCAGCCCCTTGAATAAGCGTAATTGCTACAAGAAGTGCCGGCATCAGATGTAGCAGAACGGAATCGACGTCTCTTGCCACCGTGCCCTCCCGTGTTGGCGACACGAAGGACGATATAAAGACTCGACAAGCAAGACAAGGAGCGGTTCCCCTGAAGGAACAGGAAGATACTACAGGGTCGCATCTGAGTATTGGCGCGCCCTTGTCGATCCGTCTGCGTCTGGAGGAGACGGAAGCGCTTCACCATACCGGACCGGATCGGACTCCTCACCTGCGCCACGACAGTACGAGCGTTCAAGCGCAGTGCAACGGCATAGTGGCGGAGACTGGAATTCATGGTTCTATATGAGCGCACCTATGCGGCCATCAGACAAGGGAGTGGAGGAGTTCAAGGCGATATACGAGCGTCTCCACGGCGCACCAGTTACCGACGCCGATGCCCGCGAGATGGCGCGGCGCGTTCTCACGCTGTACGAACTCCTGGCCCGTCCGCTTCCCGAAGAGGCGGAGGCGCTTCGCCGTATCGGGCAGGATCGGACTGCACCATCGCAATGAGCTTGCGCAAGGACTCCAATCTTGTCTGGAAGGCATAATCCGTCCACAAGCGGCGAATGCTATCCTGAACTGCGCACACGAAGAAACCGGCGCGGCCCTTTAGGGCCGCGCCGGTTTCTTCGTGTGCGGAGTTACGCCGCGCGACGGATTGCCGCGACGAGCCGCGACTTCTTCCGCGCGGCGGTATTGCCCTTGATGACGCCCCGCTTCGCCGCCTTGTCGATAGCCGCATACGCCGCCGGGAGGAGCTTCTCCGCGGTCGCGGCATCTTTCGCCGCAAGCGCCTTCTTGAGCGCCTTCACGGAGTCCGCGAGCGCCTTCTTCCTGCGCAGGTTGAACACGCGCTTCTTGACGGACGCGGAGAGCGCTTTCTTCGCCGATGAGGTGATTGCCATATAGATAGGTAACAGGCGACAGTCTACAGATTACAGGCGAAAATGCAACTCTCGCCGTGCAGCTGTACGCTGTAAGCTGTACGCTGTAAGCTATTTCCATGATTCGCCAGATACGGGGGAACGTGCTCGCCGCGGAACCCGGCGGCGTCACGATAGATGTCGCGGGCCTCGGCATCTTCGTCTTCACGGCGGCAAGCGAGATACCGGCGGTCGGAAGCGAAGCGATGCTCTACACGCACCTCGCGATAAAGCAGGACGGTTTCGAGCTATACGGATTTGGCGACCAGAAGGAGCGCGAGTTCTTCGAGCTCGCGCTCTCCGTCTCCGGCGTGGGACCGAAGAAGGCGCTCACCCTGCTCCGCCGCGCGCCGCGCGCGAACCTCGAGACCGCCATAGCGAAGCGCGATATCCCGTATCTCACGCGCGTCGCGGGCCTCGGGAAGAAGTCAGCGGAAAAGCTCGTCGTCGAGCTTTCGGAAAAGATGCATGCCCACGAGGGGGATGTCGGCGATGACGCCGAAGTGTTCGACACGCTCGTCGCGCTCGGCTACACCGAGCGCGAAGCGCGCAGGGCGCTTTCGGATATCCCGAGCGGGATATCCGGCAAGGAAGAGCGCCTGCGCGCCGCACTCGCTTCCGGTCCCGCGTAACCGCCATGTCGCGGCTGTATCGCACGCTCGTCCTCCCGTACCACTTCTTGTGGGCGTTCCTGTCCGCCGCCTACTACGGCTTCCCCGCGAAGAAGCTGACGGTCATCGGCGTGACGGGCACGAAAGGAAAATCCTCCGTCTCGGAGATGCTCTACGCCGTGCTGACCGATTCGGGCCATACCGCCGCGCTCGCGGGCACGATACGTTTCGCGATAGGTGCGCAGTCGGAACCGAACCTCTATAAGATGACGCTGCCTGGGCACGGGTTCATACAGAGGTTCCTCGCGCGTGCGGTTCGCGAAGGCGCGACGCATGCCATTGTCGAGCTTACCTCCGAGGGCGCGCTGCAGTACCGCCACGCCTTCCTTTCGCTCGACGCGCTCATATTCACGAACCTTCAGGAAGAGCACCTTGAATCGCACGGGTCGTTCGAGAAATACTTCCGCGCGAAGTTCCGCATCGCGCGGGCCCTCGCGCGTTCCGGCAAGCGCCCGCGCGCCATCATCGCGAACGCGGGCGATCCGCGCGGGAAAGATTTCCTCGCGCTTCCCGTCGAGGACCGGCTTCCCTTCTCGTTTTCGGATGCCGCCGCAGCGGTCGTCCGCGATGACGGCGTCTCTTTCCTGTATCGTGACACGCGTTTCGACGTGCCGCATCCGGGCCGCTTCACCGTCATGAACGCGCTCGCGGTCATACGGACCTCTCTCTGGCTCGGCATACCCGTCGACGCCATCGCCCGCGCGCTCGCCGCCGTAAAACGCATCGCCGGACGCGCCGAGCGCATCGAGGCGGGACAGGATTTCATCGCGGTCGTCGACTATGCGCACACGCCGGACTCGCTTCGCGCCATCTACGGCGCGTACAAGGACCGGCGGAAGGTATGCGTGCTCGGAAACACGGGCGGCGGACGCGACGTATGGAAGCGGCCGCTCATGGGCGGCATCGCGGACGAAGCGTGCGCGGAGGTGTTTCTTACGGACGAAGATCCCTACGACGAGAATCCGGAGAGCATCGTCGAAGCGATGGCAAAAGGCATGAAGCGCGCGCCGCGCATCATCATGGACCGCCGTGAAGCCATACGCGCCGCGCTACGCGCGGCGCGCGCGGGAGACGCCGTCCTCATCACCGGCAAAGGCACGGACCCGTTCATCATGCGCGCGAAGGGCGCGAAAGAGCCCTGGAGCGATGCGCGCGTCGTGCGCGAAGAACTCGAGCGGCTCCGGACGGAAAGCTGATAGAATGGGAAGACCATGAAAGGAGACGCCCTTTTCTTCGCCGGCATCCTCATATTCATCTTCATCGTCTGGGTCGCTACCGGCGGCCCTTCCCGCCCCATCTCCTTCGCCGGGCCGTTCCTTACGCCGCTTACGCCCACCGGACAGACGCACGGGTACTATCTCTCAAGCGGCCGCGGCGAAGGCGGCGGCGCGCCGACGACGGGCTCGATAAGCGCGCAGGTGAGCCAGACGCAATCCCAGGTGAACCAGCTCGAGCAGCAGGTGACCGCCTACCAGGCTTTCGGCAATCCGTCGCCGTACCGCGGTCTCGTCACGCTTAGCCGCGGCTCGTTCTCCGGCGTAAGCGCCGCGAGCCAGGAGTATCTCCAGATGCAGTTGTCTTCGCAGGCGACCACCTCCGTATCCATAACGGGATGGACCGTCGAGAGCACGGTCACCGGAAAGAGCGCTCTCATACCGGGCGGGACGATGGTGCCGCTTTCGGGCGTCATCAACGCTTCGGGAACCATCACGCTCGACCCGGGAGATACGGCGTTCCTCATCTCCGGCCAGTCGCCTATCGGCGCGTCGTTCCGCACGAACCTGTGCATCGGCTACTTCGCGCAGTTCCAGAAATTCTATCCGCAGCTTCCGTCCGTGTGCCCCATGCCGGTCGACGAAGCGAACCGCGTCCTCTCGGACCTCAATAGCGACGACGCCTGCCGCGCTTTCCTCAACAGCGTGCCTCGCTGCACGCTCGTCTCGAACAAGCCGGTGAACCTCACCACCGACTGCACGAACTTCATCGAGAACGACCTGAACTACAACGGCTGCGTCATGCTGCACCGCAATGAAGCCGCATTCAACGGCAGCCGCTGGTACGTGTACCTGGGACGCACGACGCCGATGTGGAAAAGCCAGTATGAGACCGTGAAGCTGCTCGACGCGAACGGTCTCACGGTTGCGATGTTTTCGTACTAGAACTTATTTCAAAGCCTCCGGCGAGAGGGCGCACGGTTCGGAAGCCTAAAGAGAGTTCGCTTCCGAACCGTGCGCCCCGAGCCGGTTTTTAAATTAGTTCTAGGTCCGGTACGATTCGATTGCCATCCGCAGCAATGCGCGCTTCTCAAGATGTATCTTCCACCTGCTGTTCGAGCGGTTCCCGTTTATGTATACCCCGGGCGAAAAATTGATTTCCTTTTCGAACCGAAGCAGGTTCTCCTTTCCCGTCAGCACAACCTCGTTCGGTTTTACGATCTTCGCCTCGATGCCGAATTCTCCGAGCAGCCGCCGCACGATGGCCAAGATTTTGACCTCCTTTTGGTACCCCCGTATTTTCCGCCTCTTCGGGAAACTGAAATCCATGCACCCCTCATCGTCGAAGAAGGACCGTAAAAATTCTCGTTTCGCGTCGAGCGGCAAGGAATGTATGACGCGAAGGAGCGCGAGTGCCCGTTCTTTCAAATGCGCGGACAGCTCGACGTTGAAGTACGCTATGCGCGTAACGCCCGTGTCTTCATTGCGGTACAGGCTTGGCGGGTAGGCATAGATCATTTCCACGAGCTTCGCGAAGCGCTCCACAAGAGCCTTGCTGCGGTTGTTGTACGAGCAGACTCCCCGTCGTATCTCGCCGTCGAACAGAAGGTGCCCGAGCAGCAGGACCGAAGAGGGCTCCCACGTCGTGATCCTTTCGAACTCCCGGACACTCTTCCCCTTTCTCGCTATGGCATAGAGGCGTATGCGCGCTCCCGATACCAGACGGCTCCGCGCCAGCTTTTCCTGCGGCAGCGCGATGCCGCGTATATGGAAATATATCGATGTTTTCGGCTTTCCGGTCAACCGTACGATTTCAGGAAGCGTATACCCTTTCCGCCGCAATGAAAGACATCGCTCCTTGAACGTACTCATGTGCGCCCCCCGGGCCACGATCCCGGAACCTCCGGCTTAAAAGGCCGTTGCTCTGCCAATTGAGCTAGGGGCGCAGGTACGGATTAATCCAACGGCACACTACCATCCCCAAGTCCATCCGACGACTGCCTTAAGATGGTACCACACGGGGGTTCGAGCCCTGGTGGGCGCACTAGAGCGAGAGCGCGAAGCGCTCGAGCGCTTCGGAGAGTCCGATGCCGCTCGCGCGCGATTCCTGCAAGAGAGCGATGAGCGAGAGCGAAAGCGCGCGCGCTTCGGACGGACTCCACGCGCGGCTTCCCTTGCGCATCAGGTCGCGCGCTTTCCAATGGAGGAGGCCGTGCACCATCTCCGGCGCGTCTCCCGCGGCAAGCGCGCGTTCCACTTCAACCCAGAGCCGGGCGCCGTCCCGCGCGGCAAGCGCGTTTACGAGCGCGACATTGAAGCCGCGCGATGCTTTCGCCGGCGCGTCGAAGACGTAGCTCTTCACCGCAAGCGCTTCGAGCTTCTTCGCGCGCGCCGGGGAAAGCTTCGGCGCCACGATGACGATCGCGTTATCCGAGGCGGCGAGCGCGGGGAGCGCGTCCTCGACGGCAGGCGACTCTCCCGCGCCGGCCTCGAACGGGTCGTCGAGCACGACGAGGAGCCGCGCGACGAACAGCCCTCCCGTGAACGCGGCTTCCGCGAGCGCCTCCTCGTTCATCTCATCCTTGCCGAGCCGCGCGTACGCGAGGTTCGGTTCCTTCGCGCGCGCGGCGGCGACCCACGCGAACGCTTTCGCGCGCACCTTCCCCGCATCGGAGCCGGCGAAGAGGTAGATCATACGGTTTCGAGCGACCCCCAATCGGGCCCCGCCTTCGCGACCGCGATGATGGGCACTCCCGCCGCGTCCTTTGCGGGAAGCGCGGACTCCATGAGAGCCTTGATCTTCGCGCCGAGCGCCTCTGCTTTACCGTCCGCAAGCTCATAGACGAGCTCGTCGTGCACCTGGAGCAGGAGGTGCGCGTCTTCCAGGTCGCCTTCCCGGCGCAGCATCTCGTCGACGCGCACCATGGCGAGCTTGATGATGTCCGCCTGCGTACCCTGGAGCGGCGCGTTTATCGCCATGCGTTCCGCTTGCGCGCGCACGTACGGCAGCGGCGACTTCATCTCGGGAAACTGCCGGCGTCGTCCGAAGAGCGTTTCCGTGTAGCCATGCTTGCGCGCGAAGCCTTTTGTGCGTTCGAGGTACTCCGCGAGCGTCTTGAACGTATGGAAATAGTCGTCGAGGAACTGATGCGCCTCCGCGGTGGTGCTGCCGAGCTGCGCCCTAAGCGCGTTCGCCCCCATGCCGTAGAGGATGCCGAAGTTGATGACCTTCGCCCTGCGGCGCATGTCCGCATCCACCGACTCCGGCGGCACGCCGAAGACCATCGCCGCGACTTCGCGATGCACGTCGCGTCCGTGGCGGAATATCTCCCGCAGCTTCTCGTCGCCCGAAAGGATGGCCGCAAGGCGCAGTTCTATCTGGGAGTAGTCGAGCGCGACAAGCGTCATGCCGGGAGACGCGACGAACGCATGGCGTATCATCCTGCCCCGCTCCGAATGGAGCGGGATGTTCTGCAGGTTCGGATTCTGCGACGCCATGCGTCCGGTCGTCGTGCCGGTCTGGAGGAACTCCGCGTGCAGCCGGTGGGTAGCGTCGAGGAGCGGGGGAAGATTGTCGATGTACGTCGAAAGCAGCTTCTGCACCTGCCGGTATTCGAGGATGTCGCCGACGACCGGATGCGCGTCCCGCATCTTCTCGAGCTCGGACTCGCGCGTGGAGCGCTGGCCGCCCGCGGTCTTCTTGAGATTCTTGGGGGCGAGTCCGAGCTCGTCGAACAGCACCGCGCCGAGCTGCTTCGGCGAACTCACGTTGAACGGATGCCCCGCGGCCTCATAGATGCGCGCCTCGATATCCGCGAGTTCCTTCGTATACGTTTTCGAAAGCTTCGCGAGCACCTCCGTATCCACGAGGATGCCGCGGTCGGTCATCGCGCGAACCACGGGCACGAGCGGTTTCTCTATCTTTTCGTACACCTCAAGCAGGCGTCCGGCCTTCCCGAGTTCCGCATGGAGCGCGTCGTACGCTTCGTCGAACGTCCGGCACTTCGCATACGCGAGCACGTCTTCGAGCGTGGGGTTGGTGAAATCCGATGCGAGGAGCCACAGCATCGCCTGCGCCTCGGCGAAACGGGTCGCGTCTGGGGCGGCTTCTTCGTATGCGTCTTCTTCGCCTCCCTCCTCCTCGTCCCCGGAACCGTCCGCGAGCACGCGGCGAGCGCGCTCGCGGAGCGAGCGGAAACCGAACTCGTCGAACATTTCGAGCACCGGCTCGATGCGCACTCCTTCCTTCCAGGGCTTCGCGGGAAGCGCGAACGCGATGGGCGCGTCCGTGCGTATGGTCGCGAGCGCTTTCGAGAATCGCGCGTCTTCTTCGTGTTCAGAAAGCAGCTTCACGACGCGCGGCTTCACGCCCTTAGCAAGGAAGGCGGCTTCGCCTCCCTTCTTGAGCGCTTCATAGAGGTGTTCGACGGTGCCGAACTTCGCCACCAGTTCCGTCGCGGTCTTCTCGCCGATGCCCGGCACGCCCTTGATGTTGTCGGACGGGTCGCCGCGCAATCCCTTATAGTCCGGGATGAGTTCCGGCGCGAAGCCGTAGCGCTCTTTGACCGCCTCGTCGTCGTACATGACGGTATCGTTCAGGCCTTTCTTGAGGGTGTACACCTTGACCTGTCCGTCATCGATGAGCTGGAGCGTATCCATGTCCCCGGACGCGATGATGACCTCCGTGTCCTTCTCCTCTTTCATCTTCCGCGCGATGGTGCCTAGGAGGTCGTCCGCTTCGAAGCCTTCGCGCTCGTAGAGCGGGATGGAGAATGCGGAGAAGACGACCCGGGACTTCGCGAGCTGCGCCACGAGAGCGTCATCGGTCTTCGCGCGCGTACCTTTATATGCTTCGTACGCTTCGTGGCGCACCGTGGGCTTCGGCAGGTCGTAGCATGCGGCGAGGTAGTCGGGCTTCAGGTCCGCAAGTATCCGCAGCAGCATGGAAACGAGCCCGTACAGGGCGCCGGTCGGTTCCCCCGAAGGTCCGGTAAATTCCGGAAGCGCGTGATACGCCCGGTGAAGTATCGCGTGCGCGTCAAGAAGCACGAGCCGCTTCTTGTATATGCGGCGCGGCGCGCGCTTCGGGGCAAGCCCGTCTGAACCGCGCGCCGTCTCGCCGGAAGTTCCGGAACGGGGTCTAGCCATAAGAAATTGTGCGCGAGCCGTCCGCATGAGCCGCAAGCTTTACGCGTGCGGCGGGAATGGGAAGCGAGTCCGCGACGCGCTCCGGCCACTCGAGCATCACGAGGTTCCCCGCGTCCTGCATGATTTCGTCGAACCCGAGCGCGGCGAGCTCCGCACCGGAAGCGAGCCGGTACGCGTCTATGTGGACAAGCCGCGCGAATCCCCCGCCGCTTTTCTCCGGGAACGTGGCGGGGGATTGCACAGGCAATGCATAAATCTTTTCCAGCACGAATGTCGGACTCGTGACGTCTTCAGCGATGCCGAGCGCGCGAGCGGCCGCTTTCACGAACGCGGTCTTCCCCGCGCCGAGTTCTCCGGAAAGCGTGACGAGCGTAGCGCCCTTGCCGGCAGGAACGAGTCCCTTCACGAAGCTGCCCGCATGAGCGGCAAGTTCCTCGAGCGTTCTCAGATTCCCGTCCATCGCGGAAATTGTACCTCTCCCGAATGATTTACGCCCGCTTTCAGTGAAGAAAGCGGGCGTAGTGCCGAGGGAACCGAACCGTCTCACCGGCCGCGACCCCGGTAACCGTAGGGGCCGTAGCCGCCGCGATACGGACCGTATCCGTAACCGCGACAGCAGTGATGATGGCGGGGTTCGAGCGCCTCGCCGAGCATGCCGCCGAGGATGGCCCCGCCGATGATGCCGAGCGTCTGGTCGTCGCCCTCCTCGTAGGCGGGATACCCGCCCCCGAGACGCACCCACCGGCAATAGGTTTCGGCGTCGGTGGCGCCGCACTCCTTGCGGAGCAGGACGCATTCCTCCCGCTCGTAGGGTCCGTAGCCGGTATCCCGGCACAGGCGGAAGGACTGTCCTTCCGGCACGCTCGAGAGCGGCGGGAGGTTCCTGACGCTCTCGAAGCCGTCCGCGCATGCGGGCGCTGCGAGCATGGTGATGAAAAGTGCAAGCGAAAGCGCTATGGCTTTCATGGTGACCTCCTCTTGGTGAGTCCCTGATTCGTTTTATATGATATATATAAATATATATTTGTCAAGTCACCCATTTTCGCGCCGCGTCTCTGGTATCATGCACGTTAATGCCTGACCAATTCGATCGCGACGAGGAGGAGAAGAATCTCCGCGGCATACGCGAACGCGAAGAAGAGGATGTCGTCCAGATACTCTCGCAGAAGTACGGACTCCCCTACGCCGACCTTACCGGCATGGCGATAGACACCGACGCGCTCCGCCTCATACCCGAGGCGGACGCGCGCGCGGCGGACGCCGTCGCGTTCCAGAAGAACGGGAAGAAGCTGTCCGTCGCCGTCGCGGCACCGAACAACCCGAAGCTCGGCCTCGCGCTCGATTCGCTGCGCGGACGCGGCTACGCCTTGCAGGAATTCCTCGTATCAAAGCGGAGCCTCGAGAAGGCGTTCTCGCGCTACGCGGAACTTTCCTACGCGACCGAGAGCAAGGCGGGCGTCTTCGACATCTCCGGCGAACAGATAGGCAAGCTTGCGACCGAACTGGGAAACATTCCGGCGCTGCGCTCCTTCCTCGCGAACGTCCTTGAGGAGAAGCGCGCCGGCGAAGTGACGCGGTTCCTCGAAGGGATGCTCGCGGGCGCCGTCGCGATGAAGGCGTCCGACATCCACATCGAGCCGGAAGAGGCGCAGACGCGGCTGCGGCTGCGCGTCGACGGCATCCTCACGGATGTCATCACGTTCGATTCGCACGTCTACGCGCGGCTCGCGTCAAGGCTCGAGCTGCTCGCCGGTATGAAGCTCAACATCGCGAGCCGCGCGCAGGACGGTCGCTTCAGCGTGCTGCTCGAGGGGCGGCAGATCGAGATACGCGCTTCGCTCATTCCGGACAACTACGGCCCGTCGTTCGTCTTGCGCATACTCGACCCGAAAGCGGTCGAGACGAACGCGGACAACCTTCCCATACATCCGAAGCTGAAGGCGCGCCTCTTCGAGGAGATACAGCGGCCGAACGGCATGCTGCTCACCACCGGTCCCACGGGTTCCGGAAAGACGACGACGCTCTACGCGTTCCTCCGCAAGATCTATACCCCCGATATCAAGATAATCACCATCGAAGACCCTATCGAGTACCACCTCGAGGGCATCGTGCAGACGCAGGTGTCGGGGGAGAAGTACACCTTCGCCTCGGGACTGCGCTCCATCGTGCGCCAAGACCCGGACGTCATCATGGTCGGCGAGATCCGGGACGGCGAGACGGCGAACATCGCCATCGAGGCGGCGCTCACGGGCCACTTCGTCTACTCGACCCTGCATACGAACGACGCCGCGGGAACGTTCCCGCGGCTCGTGGACCTCGGCGCCGATCCGAAATCGTTCGGCTCGGCGGTCACGATAGCGATGGCGCAGCGTCTCTTCCGCAAGCTCAATCCGAGCACGCGGCGCGAGCGGCCGCTTACGGATGACGAGAAGCGGCTCGTGGACCGCGTCCTCGGCTCGGTCGTCGACACGTCGCTCCTTCCCGCGAAGGTCGAGACGACCTGGGAGGCGGTTCCGGGAGAAGCCGGCGACACCGGGTACCAGGGCCGCACCGGCGTGTACGAAGCCATCTTCATGGACGGCGAGCTCGGCGATTTCCTGCGCGACAATCCGAGCGAGAGCGACATCGCGAAGCTCGCCGCGAAGCAGGGCTACCTCACCATGGCGCAGGACGGC
>JAGWYL010000008.1 GCA_018969385.1 Patescibacteria group bacterium | reverse complement strand
TATCAAAATAATTGTCCTATAGGACAATTATTTTGATACCCGGAGAGGATCGCTCTTTGGCAACCCCGTCTTCGCTTTTACCACCCCGATTTCGAAAGCGCGTTCTGGGCTGCGGACTGCTCCGCCCCGCACTACAACCTCGCGGACTCGGCTGAGTGCGGGGTAAACCTCCTGTTCACCACCCAGTTTTTTCTAGAGCATCCCGAGCAGCATCTTGCTCGGCTTCCTGTTTTGACTTTCCTTCTCCCCTGCCCATCTCGTCATTGCCGACACAGACACCGACGGTGAAGTGCTTGTCATGGTCCGGGCCGGTTTCCGCGAGCGTCTTATACGAAGGCGTGACGCCGCGCTTCTCCTGCGCCGCTTCCTGGAAACGGCTCTTCGCGTCCTGGTATGCGCGCTCCTTGATGACCGCATCGATCTTGGGAAACAGGTGCTTCGCCACGAACGCCTCGGCCGCGCCGTATCCCTGGTCGAGGTAGATGGCGCCGAGGATGGCTTCGAACGCGTCCGCGAGGATGATCTGCCGCGCGCGGCCGGTGTCGCGCGCTTCGCCTTTCGATAGGAGCAGCATGTCGTTGACGCCGAGCTCGTTCGATGTTTCCGCAAGCGAGACGGTATTCACGAGCGCCGCGCGGTACGCGGTAAGGTCCCCTTCCGGCTTGTCCGGGTAGCGGTCATAGAGGAAGCGCGTGGACGCGAGCTCGAGGACCGCGTCGCCGAGGAACTCGAGCCGCTCGTTGTGGCGCATGACGATTCCGCGGCTCTCGTTTATATAGGAACGATGTGTGAGCGCCTCAGTCAAGAGGCCGAGGTCGTTGAACGAGAGGCCGAGCTTCTCGGCGAATGCGGCGAAATCAGGCATGAAGACAGGATACAGCTTACAGCTGACGGCGTACAGCTTGGAAATGCAAACGCGAGAGGAGATGCGGGACCGTATCAAAAGACGCCAGATGCAAGGCGTGAGCAAAGTGCGAAGCGAGCCGTACAGAGGACGGTGAGCGAGCACCGCAGGTCACAACGCAGCAGATGGACCTTTTGGTCGGTTCTGCGCGTCGTCGAGAAGCTTCTGGACGGCGTTCGTGACGATAGGCAGCATGTCTTCGTAGAAATTGAGGTCGAGGATGTCCTGGACGCGGAACCACTTCACGTCGTCGAGACCGCCCTTCCCTTCCTCGAGCTTCAAGGGCTCGTACGGCGCTTCCGCGAGGAAGTACGTGACGCGCTTCCGTATCTTTCCCTTCTCCGGATGCGAAGCGACGTATTCGTTCTCCCCCACCTTGTCCTTCACGGCGATAGCGGAAAGCCCCATCTCTTCCTTCACTTCGCGCGCGGTGCCTTCCTCGACGCTTTCGTCCGCGATGTCCGCGCGGTCGCCTATCTTCCCTTTGGAGAGCGTCCAGTGGCCGAACACGTCGTGCACGAGCGCGAGATAGTACTGGCCTTCGTGCTTCGCGTACACCACGGCGCCGCCGAGCTTCTCGAGCGGCAGGTCTTCGCGGCGCATCTTCTTCTTGCCGGTCTCGTCCTTGCCGGGTTCGCCGATTTCCTTATAGACGGCGCCGAGGACGCCGTTCACGAAGCGTCCGGACGATTCGCCGCCGAAGGTCTTCGCGAGCTCGATGGCTTCATTGATGGCGACTTTCGCGGGAACCTGCGCACGGTCCGCGAACAGGAGCTCGTAGAGTCCGATGCGCAGGATGTTGCGGTCGACGGGCGCGATCTTCTCGAGCGGCCACTCGGGCGCCGCCTTCGTGATGATGAGGTCGAGGTCCGTGCGCTTCGCGAGCACGCCGCGAAGGAGATTCTCCATGAACGGCGCGTCCGCGTCGTCTCCGCCGAATTCTTCTATGTTGCGCGTGAGTATGGCGGCGGCTTCTTCGTCGCTTGCACGCGTCGTGTCCCACTCGAAGAGGGATTGCAGGACCACGGAGCGTGCAAGGTGCCGATTCGCCATAAGGAACTCGGTTCAGAGTAGCAAAAGCAGGCAGCCGCGCAAGAGCGCGGCTGCCTGCTTTTGTGCACTAACCCATTTCGAATTTCCGATGAAAGAGTGCGCGGTTCGGAGAGTTAGCTTCGGAACCGCGCACTCTGAGCCGGTCCTGGAATGAGGCCCGAGCCCTTTAGGAGCCGGTACCGCTGCGCGTCCGGTGACGCGTCGCCTCCTTCACTTTCCCGACGATGCCGGTGCTCGTCTGCTCCGCATGGTCATGCGTCGCATGCTTGTCCGCCTTCGGAAGCTTCGGTTCGGGACCGTGCTTCTCCGGCTCTTTCGTCTTCTTCGCTTTCGGCGCGGCGATGAGCTTGCCGCGGTACATGCCCGTCGACTCGTCGAGGCGGTGCGGCAGGCGGCGCTTGCCGCTTTCCTTGTCGACGACGGACTTCGTCCCGACGAGCGCATGGTGCGACCGGCGGTTATTCGTATGGCTACGCGTATGGCGCATTCGTACTGACATGGGGGCTACCTTACCATGAGGGCCGTAAACGCGCTACTTCGGGGCCGCTTCGTTGAGGAACGTACGACGGTGGATGGCGCACGGCCCGTGGGCGGCGAGCGCTTCGTAGTGCGCCTTGGTGCCGTAGCCTTTGTGCCGCTCGAAGCCGTATTCGGGAAACGTTTCCGAAAACGCCGTCATGAGCCGGTCGCGCCGCACCTTGGCGGCTATCGAGGCGAGCGAGATGAGCGGGACGGAGCTGTCGCCGCCTATGATGGTCCGCTGCCGATAGTCCGCCGGCGCCTTGAGCGAACCGTCGAGAAGGACTTCCACGTCCGCGGCGTCCGGCGCGAGCGCCCGTACGCAGCGCGCGATGGCGTCGTGAATGACCGTCGCGATGCCTCGCGCGTCGATTGCCGCCGCGTCCTCGAACTCGACCGCGAAGCGCACGTCCCCGAGAGCGGCGCGCACTTCGAGCATCCCGTAGAGCTTCTCGCGCTTTTTCTCGCTGAGCTGCTTCGAGTCCGCGACGCCGGGAAATTCGAGGGCGACATCGAATCCTTCCGCGACGAGCGCAGCGCCGACGGACACGGGGCCGGCCAGGGGTCCGCGCCCCGCTTCGTCCACGCCCAGTACGAAAGCTCGCTCTCGGAATCGCCTCATACGTACGAACGCTTCCCGGCCTTTTCGTTATCGGCTTTAGTACTGGGCAGGCCGCTGACGCATTTCATGCTTCCCCAGTATATACGGACGCGCGGGGCCGCAATGCGAGCCTTTCCGGCGCAGTAGTCCCATACGGTAGTGCTGGGTATACTGTCTCCATGCCGCGTTTCGCCCATCTGCATACGCACTCCCACTACAGCTTCCTCCAGGCGCTGCCGAAAGTGCCGGAGCTCGTCGCGAAAGCGAAAGCCGAGGGCATGGACGCGCTCGCGCTCACGGACGCCGGGAACATGCACGGCGCCATCGAGTTCTATAAGGAAGCACGCGAGGCGGGCATGCGTCCCGTCATCGGCGTGGACGCGTACCTCGCGCCGCGCTCGCGCTTCGACAAGGACCGGACGGAGGGCGAACGCACGCGCCTCGTGCTGCTCGCGGAAAATAACGAAGGGTACAAGAACCTCATGTATCTCGTGACGAAATCCTTTACGGAAGGATTCCTCGAACGTCCGCGCATGGACAAGGAGCTCCTCAAGGAGCGCGGCGGCGGATTGATAGCGCTCATCCCCTCTTTTGCGGGCGACGTCGCGCAGGCGCTTCGCGCGGGCGACCGCGACGGCGCCGCCGCCGCGCTTGCCGAGTACGCGGACATCTTCGGCGGCACGAACGTCTTCCTTGAAATCACGCACCACCCTTCGGTGGAGGGCCATGAGGACCTCATGCGCTCCATCATCGAGCTTTCGAAGGAGAGCGGCGTCCCCGTCGTCGCGCAGCACGACGTGTACTACCTTTCGCCGGACGACCGCGAGGCCACGGAAGTGATGCGGCGCATCCAGCACGGCGGCGAGCACGGCAGGAACGAGGACGAGGATTTCTCCTTCGCTTCCGCGGCGCTCATGGAGGAGCGGTTCAGCGCGGTATCGGGCGCCCTCGAGAACTCGGGCGCGATAGCGGACCGGTGCGACGTCTCGCTCGAACTCGGCTCCTGGGTCTTTCCGGACATTCCCGTGCCCGCCGGTTCCACCCACGAGAAGGAGCTGCGCGAGAAGGTGTACGCCGGCATCGCGCGGCGCGGCCTTTCGGAAACGCCGGACCTCAAGGAGCGCATCGAATACGAGCTCGGCATCATCATCGGCAAAGGGTTCGCGCCGTACTTCCTCACGGTCTCCGACCTCCTCACCTTCGCGAAGAGCGCGGGCATACTGACCACCACCCGAGGCAGCGCGGCGGGTTCCATGGTCGCGTACCTGACGGGCATCACGAACGTCTCGCCGCTCACGTACAAGCTCCCGTTCGAGCGCTTCCTGAATCCGGAGCGCCCAAAGGCGCCGGATATCGACATGGACTTCGCCGACAATCGCCGCGACGAGATGATCCAGTACGCCAAGCGGAAGTACGGCGAAGACAAGGTCGCGCAGATAGGCACCTTCGGCACGATGATGGCGCGCGCCGCGGCGCGCGACGTCGCGCGCGCCTTGGGCCACGCGTACGCCACGGGCGACCGCATCGCGAAACTGATTCCCATCGGCCAGCAGGGATTCCCCATGACCATCGACCGCGCGTTTACGGAAGAGCCGGACCTGAAGACGCTCTATGACGAGGACGAGGACGTGCACGAGATACTCGACATCGCGAAGCGCATCGAAGGCTGCGCGCGGCACGTGGGCGTCCACGCGGCGGGCGTGGTCATCGCGCCGACACCCTTGGTGGAATGGACGCCGCTGCAGTTCGACCCGAAGGGCGGCAAGCTCATCACGCAGTACGACATGCATGCGGTGGAGGACGCCGGACTCCTCAAGTTCGACTTCCTCGGCATCAAGAACCTTTCCATACTCGCGGACTCCGTCGCGCGCGTGCGGGAAGACCGCGCGGTCGCCATCGACATAGAGAACGTGCCGCTCGATGATGCGAAGACGTACGAGATGCTCGCTAAGGGCGAGACGGAGGGCGTCTTCCAGCTGAACGGTTCCGGACTCACGCGCTTCCTGAAGGAACTCCGGCCGACCACCATCCACGACATCAACGCCATGGTCGCGCTCTACCGTCCGGGACCGATGGAAGTCATCCCGGCGTACATCGCGCGCAAGAACGACGCATCGCTCGTCAAGTATCCGGACCCGCGCATGGAGAAGTTCCTCAAGGAATCGTACGGCCTCCTCGTCTATCAGGACGACCTCCTCTATTCGGCGGTGGAACTCGCGGGCTACTCCTGGCTCGAGGTGGACAAGTTCCGCAAGGCCATCGGCAAGAAGATTCCGGCGGAGATGGCGGCGCAGAAAGAGAAGTTCGTGAAAGGCGTCGTCGAGAACGGGCAGACGGAGCACTTCGCGGAAAAGTTGTGGAAACTATTTGAACCGTTTCAGGCGTATGGTTTCAATAAATGCGTGACCGGGGATACGCGCGTCATCGACGGAGAAACCGGAGCACCGGAACGGATTGACGCGCTTCATGCGCGGACGCGCACTCCCGTGGTGAATGCGCTTACTGCGACAGGCAAGATAGTCACCGCGCAGGCGCTACACGTGAGAAAGAACGGCAGGAAACCCGTTTTCCGGCTGGAAACGAGAAGCGGCCGCGTCGTCCGCGCGACCGCGAATCATCCGCTGCTCGCATTTGGCGGATGGAAGCGGCTCGATGCGCTTGCGGTCGGAGAGCGCATCGCGGTACCGCGCGTACTCCCGCCGCCCGTACGCACCGAACCGCTCGCGACCCATGAGGCCGCCCTACTCGGCTACCTCATAGCCGAAGGCAACCTGTGCCACCCGAGCGGCGTGTACTATTACGCGAAAGCCGAGGACGAAGTCGCGGACTTCGTGCACCACGCTTCCCGATTCGTGAACGCGCGCATTACCCTAGACCGCTCAAAGAGCGCGACGAGCGTGTACGTGGGGCGCGAGCATGTGCGGGAGCAAAACGGGCTTTTCGAATGGCTTAAAGAGCTCGCGATGCTCGGCAAGAAAGCGACTGAAAAGTCCGTTCCCGCTCGCGTATTCCGAGCGAACGATGCTGCAATCGCCCTTCTGCTCGGCAAGATGTGGCAAGGCGACGGGTGTGTAAATCCTGCGAACACCCAGACATACTACGCAACCAGCTCGCGGGCACTTGCGGATGACGTGCAACACCTGCTTGCCCGTCTCGGTATCGTAAGCGCCCTTCATACGAAAGCGTTCGCCTATCGCGGCTCGCATAAGCGGGGGTATACGGTCGTCGTAACCGGGTGCGCGAATCTGGAAACATTCGCGAAGACGGTGGGAACGCATCTCCTCGCCGCGAAACGCACGGCGCTTACCGAGACGCTTGCGCGAGCGCGCGTACGCGCCAATGCACGCGGACGCGGTACGGCCGACACAGTACCGGCGGATGTGTTTCCGCTCATTCGCCAGGCAGTGCTCGCGAGCGGCCTCTCGGTTGATGCCTGCGCAGAGCGCGCAGATCTTTCCGAGCGCTCATTCGGATTTGACGCGCGCAAGCGCGGGTATACGCGTAGCACGCTCTGCGCCATGGGAGAAGCGCTTTGCGCGCCCGAACTTCTCCGACAGGCTCGCTCGGACATCTTCTGGGACGAAGTGGAGTCAATAACACCGGATGGGCGCGAGATGACGTATGACCTCACGGTTCCCGGTCACGAAAATTTCGTAGCGAACGGCATCATCGTCCATAACTCCCACGCCGCGAGCTACGGCAAGGTGGCGTACCAGACCGCGTACATGAAAGCGAACTTCCCCGTCGAATACATGGCCGCGCTTTTGACCGCGGACTCGGGCGACACCGAATCCATCGCCATCCTCGTCGGCGAGTGCGAGCGGCTCGGCATTCCCGTATTGCCGCCCTCAGTGAACGAGAGCGGAACGGATTTCACCATAGTGTCTACGGCGGAACGAGGAGGCGGGACCCGTAACGCTGCAGACGGAGCCGCTACGGCGGTTTCCGAAGCGATACGATTCGGACTCTCCACCATAAAGAACTTCGGCGTGGGCATCTCGGAAGCCATCATCAAGGAGCGCGAAAAGAACGGGCCGTTCAAGAACCTCGCGGACTTCCTTTCGCGCATAGACGCGAAAGGCTTGAACCGGAAAGGCCTCGAAGCGCTCGCCAAATGCGGCGCGCTCGATGCGTTTTCGGAGCGCGGCGCGATACTCGCGAACATCGAGACGCTCCTCTCCTTCCACAAGGACGCGACGGCGACCGCGTCGCAGGATTCCCTCTTCTCTTCCGGAGGAGGCGCACTCTTGGACACGCCCGAGATACGGCTCGTTCCCGCCGACCCCGTCTCGCTCCTCGACAAGCTCGCGTGGGAAAAGGAACTGCTCGGCATCTACGTCTCCGGTCACCCGCTCGACGCGCATGCGGAACTCCTGAAGCGGACGCGCATCGGCATCAAGGAGCTTCACGAAGACCCGCGGCCGGGCATCACGCTCATCCTTCCGGCGCTCGTGACCGAAGCGCGGACCATCCTGACGAAAGGCGGCGAGAAGATGGCATTCCTCAAGCTCGAAGACAAGCGCGCCTCCATCGAGGCGGTGGCGTTCCCGAAGCTCTTCAAGAAGCACGCGGCGCTTCTTGCGCCCGGCGCCTGCATCCTCGCGAAAGCGAAGGTGGCGAACCGGAACGGCGAGCTCTCGCTCGCGCTTGAGGACGTGAAGGCGCTCTGACTTCCAAAATATCCCGATTGTGGCATAATGCCCCCGTGCATCACATGGGGGTTCCTTATGGCACAAGCGTCTGACGGCCAGAGGGTCGTCTTTCATCCGCCGTTCGTCGGCGTTCATTCGGCGGCAAAGCGTATCATTGAGCTTCACGAGGGCGGACAAGCATTCGATCCGGCGCACCCGGCCGAATGCTTCCGCGAACCGCTCGAACGCTTCGCGGAGCATAGCTGGCGACTCACCGATGCGGAGAAGCGCGACCTGTTCGGACATCGTCCGGATTTCTCGCTCGCCTTCTTCACGAGAGTCGCCGCGCGCGTCCCGGAGCTCATAAAGCGCTACGGCTTGCCGGAAGGCGCCGAGCGGTGGGGCGTTCCCGCGCCGGCCGCTTCGATGCCCGTGCGCTTGCCCGGCGCCGACGCGTACTTCGAGACGTAAGCGCGTCCTGCCGGACTTCGTTCATCCTGCGGCTTCCCTCACCGGAAGCCGCGATTTTTTTATGCTAGTATCTGCCCCATGGCTTCGCTTGCGGAAAAGAGGCATACCCTCGCTCACCTTCTCGCCAAGGCGGTACTCGAGCGGCACCCGAACGCCCTTCTCACGCTCGGCCCCGCGGTGGACGACGGGTTCTACTACGACATAGACTTCGGCGCGGAAAAGATTTCGGACGCGGACCTGCCGGAGCTTGAGAAGGCGATGCGCAAGCATCTGCCCGGATGGAAAGAGTTCTCGCGCGAGGAGGTGTCCCCGGACGAAGCGCGTACGCGTTTCGCGAACAATCCCTACAAGCTGGAACTCGTCAATGAGATAGCGGCACGCGGAGAGCCGGTCACGCTGTACACGGCCGGATCCACGGCGCAAAGCTCCAAGCTCCAAGCTCCAAGCTCCTCCTTCACCGACCTGTGCCGCGGCGGGCACGCGAAGCATCCGGCCGCTGACATCGCGCCGGACTCGTTCGCGCTCGACCGCATCGCGGGCGCGTACTGGCGCGGCGACGAGGCGAAGCCCATGCTCACCCGCATCTACGGCCTCGCCTTCGACACGAAAGAGGAACTCGACGCGTACCGCGCGCAGCGCGAGGAAGCGAAGAAGCGCGACCACCGGAAACTCGGCGCTGAGCTCGACCTCTTCGTGATTTCCGAACTCGTCGGCGCCGGACTTCCCCTCTTCACGCCGAAAGGCACCTTGCTGCGCGACCTTATTTCCGATTTCCTCTGGGAGCTCAACAAGGCGAAGGGGTATGAGAAAGTGGATATCCCCCACCTCGCGAAGCCGGACCTCTACAAGGTCTCCGGACATTACGACAAATATAAGGACGACGGATTCCAGGTGCACGGCCGGGACAAGCACTTCATGCTGAAGCCGATGAACTGCCCGCATCACACGCAGATCTACGCGAGCCGCGCGAGGAGCTACCGCGACCTCCCCATCCGCTATTTCGATATCACGAAGGTCTATCGCGACGAACAGTCCGGAGAGCTCATGGGCCTCTCGCGCGTACTCTCCATCACCCAGGACGACGGCCACGTCTTCTGCCGCCCTGACCAGATCGGCGAAGAGGTCGCGCGCGTCGTCTCCATCATCAAGGATTTCTACAGCGCCGTCGGCCTCCTCAAGGAGGGTTCGTACCGCGCGCGCCTTTCCGTACGCGATCCCGGCACCCCGGAGAAATACCTCGGCGACCCCGCGGTCTGGGACGTGGCGGAAAAGCGGCTCGAAGAAATCGGCAAGGAGCACGGGCTTGCGCTCACCCGCGGCGAAGGCGAAGCGGCATTCTACGGCCCGAAGCTCGATTTCATGTTCAAGGACGCCATCGGCCGCGAGTGGCAGCTCGCCACCATCCAGCTCGACTTCGTGCAGCCTGAACGTTTCCAGCTCGAGTACACGGACGATACCGGCAGCAAGGCGCGCCCGGTGATGATTCATCGCGCCATCTCCGGTTCGCTCGAGCGGTTCCTTTCGGTGATGATCGAACACTACGCGGGCGCATTCCCGCTCTGGCTCTCGCCCGAACAAGTGCGCGTCCTGCCGGTTTCGGAAAAGCATGCGGCGTATGCCGCGGAAGTCGCCGCGGCGCTTATGGCCGCGGACATCCGGGCGGAAGCTGACGACGCGAACGAATCGCTCGGCAAGAAGATACGCGCGGGCAAGCAGGACAAGGTTCCGTATCTCCTCGTCGTCGGCGACAAGGAAGCCGGAGCGAAGACGGTCACGGCCGAGAGCCGCGACCACGGGAAGCTCGAAGGGCTTCCGCTTGCGGCGCTCATCGAGCGGCTCGCGAAAGAGATTTCAGAGCGCGCGTAGCATACGCGGAAACGAACCCGCCCGCCGCATACGCGGCGGGCGGGTTCGTTTCCGATCAAGTAAGGCGTTGCGGATTTTGGCGGGTTCCGTTCCTAGCTCGCTACGGACAGTGCGCGGGTGAGGGCGAGCTTCGCGCCCGTAATTCCTTCGGTGTAGCTCGAGTCGATGGCGTGCGTGAGCGCGGAGATTATGCGCTCGAGCTTCGGCGTACCATGCGCAGCGCACAGGCGCGCGACTTCAGGGTCGCACGCGGTCCCGTCGATACGCGCGCGGTAGGCGTCGTCGAGGGCGCACACCGCGTGCGTGAGGAGATGCTCCGCCGCTCCGCCTCCGCGCATGTGCTGGCGCAAGGCACCGAACACCGCGTCACGGTCGCCTTCGATGAGCGAGGCGACGAATCCGCGCACATGCGGCGGGACGTTCTCGGCGACCGCCGGCATCGGTTCGCGTTTCGTCGCGACGGGCGTCTCCGAGACCGCCGGCATCGGCACATTCGCCGGCGCGCGTTCAAGGATGTCCGTCGCGACGACCTGCGGCGGTTCCGGCGGCGCGGCGCGGCGCGCGAGGCCGTTCACGATATCGTCCACCGTAAGTCCCTTCTCGCCGGCGAAGCCCTTGAATCCTTCGAAGGCCGTCCGGTCATAGAGTGCGGGCGCCGGCGCGGGTTCGGGTCGTACATACTCGTCTTCGACATCCGCGGGCGCATACGCGGGCGCGTACTCCGGAACGTATCCGCCGCCGTTCACGAGCTCGCTCACGCGCGCGCCGAGCGTCCCGAGGCGCTTCTTGAGGTAACGCGGCATCATGAAGAGGATCGCGTATGCTATCGCGGCGCTCCAGAGGATGAGCGCAAGCCAGTAGAGAGCGGTCCCCCACGGACCGAGGTCGAGTCCGGTATACGGAATCTGGGAAAGATAGACGAACGCGAGCGGCTGCGGGCCGGGGGGTTTCGAAAGCGCCGTAAGCGTTATCGTGGGCGGCGTCGTTCCGCCTCCGCCGCAGTTCCCCGTACAGCCGCCCGAACCGGTCGACACCGTTATCGTCGCCGAACACGTGAGGGTCTGCCCGTTCGTCGCATGGAAGGTGCCCGTGTAGGTATGCGTGCCGACCGCCTGAGGATTGACCGCAGCGGAACCGGGCGAGGTCGTTGCCGTCGCGACGCCGTTATCGATATCGACATTGGCGATTTCCGTCCCGCCCCACGAGAGTACGGAAGAACCGCCGACGAAATACGCGGAGGGAGACGCGGACATCGAGCACGTGGGTCCCCCGCCTCCGCCGCCGCCCACCGTCACATCGGCGGTGCAGGTTGCGGTGCGGCCTTGCGGGCTCGTGACCGTGCCGGTGAATGTCGTATTCACGGAAATCGCTTTCGAAGTGGTCGAGCCTACGTTCGCCGGCGACACGACGCCGATGCCGTTATCGATGGAGAACGTGTCGGCGTTCGTCGTCGTCCAGGAGAGGACGGTATGTCCGCCGGAGTCGACCTGTGTGGGGTCGGCGGTAAGCGTACACGTCGGCGACTGGGGCTCGACGACGAGATTCGCCGTACAGGTCTTCGTGCCTCCGGGACCGGTTGCGACGAGCGAATAGGCGTGCGTGCCGATGCCGAGCGGCGGATCGAAGGTGAAGGAGCCGTTAAGGGCTATCGGTCCGGGAATCGCCGGCGAGGCAGTCGTCGGATTGAGGTCCGCCGAATCGGCGTTCGTCGTAGTCCAGGAAATCTTCGACGCGGTGAGGTTGAGCGTGCAGGTAGGCGGCGGAGGCGTGGTCGTCACCGTAATCTTCGCGGTGCACGTCTTCGTTCCGCCCGGACCCGTGGCGGTACCCGTGTAGGTCGTGGTGACCGTCGGCGACGTGGTCGTCGCGCCGCCTGCGACAGGCGTCACGGAACCGATGCCGTTATCGATGGAGAACGTGCTTGCGTTCGCGGTGGTCCAGGAAAGCGTCGAGGAGTCGCCGGTCTGGATTGCGGTCGGCGAAGCGGTGAGGGTGCAAGTCGGAGCCGGAGGAGGCGGAGGCGTGACGGTCACCGTCGCGCTGCAGTGCTTCGTGCCTCCAGGACCGGTTGCGGTGCCGGTGTACGTCGTCGTCGAGCCGGGCGAGACGGAGTGTGAACCGGAAGCGACAGGCGTCACGGAGCCGACGCTGTTGTCGATACTGAAAGAGGTGGCGTTGGTCGTGGTCCAAGAGAGGGTCGAGGAGTCACCGGTCTGGATTGCAGTAGGCGAAGCGGTGAGGGTGCAGGTGGGCGCACCGGGCGGCGGAATGACCTGCTCGTTCTTGAACACGACGGTCGAGCAGCTCGCGCCGGGAGCGACGGTGACGTTCCCTCCCGAAGGCGTGACGGACAGGAGTTTCCACGTGCTGCCCGCGTCTACTTCCGTCACGGTATGCGCGCCGGCGGTCACATTGTCGAATGTCGCGTGACCGGATGAATCGTTCGAGACCTGCCGAGATCCGTCAAGCGTGAAAGTGAACTGTGCCACCGGCGTGAGCGAAGCGCCCGTCGGAGTGAAGGTCTCCTTCACGACGTTGATGCAGCCTGGAGCCGGAGGAGGCGGAGGCGTGACGGTGACCGTCGCGCTGCAGTGCTTCGTGCCTCCAGGACCGGTTGCGGTGCCGGTGTACGTCGTCGTCGAGCCGGGAGAAACCGAGGTCGAGCCGGAAGCGACGGGCGTCACGGAGCCGACGCTGTTGTCTATGGAGAACGTGTCGGCGTTTGTGGTGGTCCAAGAGAGGGTCGAGGAGTCGCCGGTCTGGATTGCAGTAGGCGAGGCGGTGAGGGTGCAGGTGGGCGCGGAGGGCGGCGGCGGCGTTACCACGACGGAGCAAGAGGCGCTTTTCGTCTGCGAACCGGAGGTCACGGAAACCGTTCCGCTTTTCGTTCCGGCCGTACTGTACGTCTCGGTCTCGTTTGCGGCTGAACCGGAAAGGCCGTCCGTGCCGCTCCACGAATACGCATAGGAACCGGTGCCGCCCGAAGGCGAGGCGCTCCAGGTGACGACATCGCCTGTCTGCACTGATGCGGGCGACGCGCTGCAAGAAACGGAGAGCGGCGGGATGACCGTCACTTTTGCCGCACAGCGAATCGTGCCTCCCGCGCCCGTTGCGGTACCGGTGTAGGTGGTGGTTGAGCCGGGCGAGACGGAGTGTGAACCGGAAGCGACAGGCGTCACGGAGCCGACGCTGTTGTCGATACTGAAAGAGGTGGCGTTGGTCGTGGTCCACTTCAAGGTGGAAGAGTCGCCGGAGACTATCGAGGTCGGCGAGGCGGTGAGGGTGCAGGTGGGAGCCGGAGGAGGCGTTACGGTCACCGTCGTCGAACAGGTCGTCTGTCCGCCCGGGCCGGAAACGGTCATCGTGTACTTCGTCGTCGAGGTGACGGAAGCGGAGGTCGAACCCTTGTCGACCGGGATCACCGAGCCGATGCCGTTGTCTATCTTTGCAGAAGTCGCCGCGACCGTCGTCCAAGAAAGCGTCGAAGTGCCGCCATGGAAATCGAACGTGCTCGGGTTCGCCGAAATGTCGCAGGTGGGAACCGGCGGCGGAGGGGGCGGCGGAGGGGGCGGCGGAGGGGGCGGCGGAGGCGGAGGCGGAGGGGGCGGCGGTATGATGCAGCACGCTTCCGCAAACGGAACGCTGATGACGCCCGTGAGAAGGCCTATGCCGAAACCGATGCCCAAAACGCCTACCACGGTGAAAACTCCCGCGATGAGCGTCTTTCGGTTCGGACGATATGAAAATAGGGCCTGGGTAGTCATGTGTGTCTTTTACAAGCGGGGAACGGAGAATCGATGAAGATTCCCCTGTTCCCCAAAGTTCGATCCAGAACCGTCAGTAGCCGAACGTGCCCGTGAGCACCCGTTTCTTTCCGGCAGCGTCGCGCAGGTAGATGTCCCCGCGAGAGCGCCTGCCGAACGCGAGCGAACGTTCGCCTTCTTCGGGCGGCACGAGGTCGAAACGGAACACGGAGTGCCAGAGCAGGTAGCCCCGCACATGCACCCGATACCGTTTCACCGCGACGCACGGGAAGACAAAGCGCGCGGCGTACCGGAGCGGCAAGGACAATTCGCCCCTCCCGTTCGCGAGTTCGAACTGGAACGCGCCTTTCGGTTTTTCTTCCGGCAGCCGGATGTTTCCGGACTGTTCGGCGAGCGCGCGGATGAAGTTCGGCGAGGGGTACTGGGAGGGGTACTGGCCTTGTGCGCAGAATTCCGCGCAGTAGGTCGTGCCCTGGTGAAAGCCGGTTTCGTCCCACACGCCGAAGCACGGGTCCTGTTCGATGTTCCCGACCTCGCCGTCGGCGAGGTCGATATGCACCGACAGGAACGCGTAACGCAGGTCCGGATTCAGGTACGCTTGGGCTGCACTCGGCCAATTCCCCCGCGTCTCGGATTCGAATACTGCGGGCGTCTGCAGGATGACATCCGGTTCCCCTGCGAAGTCGAAGGGAATGCGGTAGCACCGCTCCGTCTTCTGCGGAGGAGCAAGGATGCTCCAGTTGTCGCAGATGAACGGGCGGTAGAACGTCCACTTCCGTCCGTCGTCATCGACGACGGTGACGACCTCCGCATCGCGCCACGATTCCGGCGCGTCCTTGCCGAATTTCACGACGACGTTCGGCCAGATGCGGCACTTCTCGTAGGTCATCGCGGCGAAACGGACGCCATCCCGCATGTGGACGGCAGTTCCTTTCTTGCCGCTCTTGATGAACGCCTTGAACTTCTCCATGACGTCCGCAGGAACGGGCAGCCGTGCCGCACACGCAAGCGCTTCGGCATCGCGGCCGTCGGACGAATGCGAGAGCGGATGCCGTCCGGGAATCTTCCAGTAGTTCACTTCGGCGGCGTATGCCGGCGAAGCGATGAGCGTTCCCGCGAGTGCCAGCCGTGACACGAGCGAGAAGAAACGTCTCTTCATCTTCCTAATCCTTCTTGCTGTGCCGCACGGCGTGCGGCTCGGTTTCGTTTCGCCGCTTGTGACTGCGGTTCTGAATTATGAATGTGCCCTCTCTGCTCGAATGCACTTGCAGAGAGTCATCCGCCAAGAGCTTACGCTCCGTTCGGATGACTCTCGACAAAATCAGCGGCCACGACGAACCGGTCCGTCTTCGCGCCGAATGAGTTACAGGTGGAAAGCGTGAGCACTTTCCCGGTAACCGAAAGCGGGATCGCGGCGTCGGTCGAGCTCTCCTTGGAGACGGACCGCACGCTGTAGACATACGTGGTGTCCGCCGAGTAGAGCGTTATGCGGTCGCCCGCCTTGAGGTTCTGGATACCGTCAAAGGTCTTATATGCAAGATTATGCACTATCGGCAGATAACTGGAATGGCCGAACAGGATGATGTTCCCGTCGACGCCGAGCGGTGCCGATGTCGGATACCGGACCGCCCCGTGAAGGAGATCGGCATCAAGCGTGTCGATTGCCGTGGTCGAAGGGTTCGCTATCATCGCCGTAAGATTGATGGCGGGAATCGTCATCGAAACCGGAAGCTCGCCGTACTGCGGGACGTACTGCGCCGCCGGCGCGTCTTGCGTCGCCGCCGCGGCGCCTGCGGCAGGCGCCGCGGCGGCGACCAGGGGCGACGCTGAAAGCGTCACCGTCGGCTGCACGGCGCTCTGCGCTGCCTGCGCCGGCGCGGGTTCCGCGGACTCCGGGATGAAATCCACGGACAGGAGCGCCGAGAACGAACCGAAGAAGACGAGCAGGAAGGCCGCAAGGAAGCTCCACTTCCTCGCGTACGCATCCTCGACGGCTTCCGAGAGCCTGGCTCGAACGGTTTTTTCCTGCATATGGTCTTCAGAACTATTACACCTAAAAACGTCTTATGTCAAGTATCGCGATTTCGAGCCGCGGCGGCCGACACTTGACAAAAGTAACGGTAATGTTTAATATGCCCGCACTATGAATACCGGAGCACCCGAGACCCCGACCCGCCAGGTGGCCGTCAAGAGCCTTGCCGTAGTTGGCTTTATCGCTCTTATCGCTGCCGGCATGATGCTGGCCGTCTCCACCGCGCGCTATGTGCCGGCGGCATTCTCGCGCCTCGGCGCAGCGGCCGTGTCGCTCTCTTCCGTCTTCACCTCGGGAACCCCCGCGAGCCTCGTTGTCGTTCCGGGAACGGGGACGACGACCATTCCCTTCGGAGGAACAGCCACATCGACCGCCCCCGCGACGACGACGGCTCCCGTAACGCCGAAACCGAAGCCGAAGCCGGTCGTGCCGACTGCGGGCCCCGGACAAAGCTCGACCTACCAGATTTCAGGCGCGACGACTACGCCGCCCGCCCTTCACGGCCTCTCCGATTTCGCGACGACCATCACCGCCGTCGGTTACCTGACGTCGTCCTCGACCGATTCTTTCGTCGCTTCGACGACCGTACCGCACGGCGCCTCTGCCGCGGTGAAGTTCACCGTTACGAATATCGGCACGAACGCGACCGGCGCATGGAAATTCCAGGCGAATATCCCGACGGAAACTTCGTACAACTGGGTCTCCCCCATACAGGCATCGCTCAATCCGGGCGACCATATCGACTACGTGCTCGGATTCAGCCAGGCGAAGGCGGGCGTGAACCAGACCATCTCCATCGTCGCGAATTACGATAACGCGGTCATCGAGACGAGTACGAATAATGACAGCGACTCGCGGACAGTGACCATCCTCGGTTCGTAGGAAACCGGAAAAGAGAACGCCCGCGCCCCCTCGGGGGCGCGGGCGTTCTCTTTTCCAAAAAACCTATACGTCCAGGTTCGCGAGCTTCGCGTTGCTTTGGATGAAGCTCTTGCGGGAAGCGACATCCGTACCCATGAGGATGTCGAAGATGCGGTCCGCCTCCTGTGCGTCTTCGATGCGCACGCGCTTCAGCACGCGGCGCGCGGGGTCCATGGTGGTCTCCCAGAGCTCGGAGGGATTCATCTCGCCGAGACCCTTGTACCGCTGGATGTTCGCCTTGGCCGGCTTCGCCGAGGGCTTTGCCGCTTCTTCCTCCGCAGGCGCCGCGTCCCCTTCCCCTTCTTCCGCAGTGCTTTCGGAAATCTCGGACTCGGCGACGCCCATCTCCTTCAGCACCACGGCCTTCTCCTTATCGGAATACGCGTACGCGACGGACTTGCCGCGCGAAATCTTGTACAGCGGCGGCTGCGCGATGTAGACGAATCCGCCATCGATGATGGGGCGGAAGTGCCGATAGAGGAGGGTGAGGAGCAGCGTGCGGATGTGCGCGCCGTCCACGTCGGCATCCGTCGCGATGATTATCTTGTGATAGCGGAGCTTGGCGAGGTCGAACACGTCGCCGATGGCGGTGCCGAGCGCGACGACGAGCGCGCGTATCTCCACCGACGCCAGCATGCGGTCGATGCGCGCGCGTTCGACGTTCAGTATCTTGCCGCGAAGCGGCAAGATGGCCTGCGTGCGCCTATCGCGTCCCTGCTTCGACGAGCCGCCTGCGGAATCTCCCTCAACGATGAATATCTCCGCCTCTTCGGGCGACTTCACCTGGCAGTCCGCGAGCTTGCCGGGAAGCGTGAGCCCCTCGAGCGCGCCCTTCCGGAGCACGGAATCTTTCGCGGCTTTCGCGGCCTTGCGCGCCTTGAGCGCGAGCAGGACCTTGTTCGCGATGGCGCGCGCGTCGTCCGGGTTCTCCTCGAGGAACGACGCGAACGCCTCGCCGAAGACCGTTGCGACCGCGCCTTGCGCTTCCATCGAACCGAGCTTCGCCTTCGTCTGTCCCTCGAACTGGATTTCGGGAAGCTTCACGGAGATGACCGCGGTGATGCCTTCGAGCGCGTCGTCGCCGGTGAAGTTCTCCTCGCTTTCCTTGAGGATGTTCGCCGTCCGTCCGTACGAATTCAGGGTGCGCGTGAGCGCCGTCTTGAAGCCGGTCACGTGCGTGCCGCCTTCGCTGTTATACGTATTGTTCGCGAACGCGGTGACGCGCGGCGTGATGTCGTCCACGTACTGGAGCGCGACCTCGACCGCGACGTTATCAAGCTCCCGGTCGACGTAGAAGATGTTCTTGTGCACCGGCTCCTGGTGCTTGTTATAGAACGCCACGAGCGATTTGAGGCCGCCTTCGAAATAGAAGGTCATCGAAGGGGCGTTAATGCCGTGCTCGCGCATGAAGATGCGTTCGGTACCCGCGTCCGCGCCGGTCTCCCGCGCGTCGATGACGGCGATACGCACGCCCTTCACCAGGTACGCCTGCTGGCGCAGATGATTCACTATCTTGTCCCAGTTCCATTCGATGCCTTCCTTGAAGATGGTGATGTCCGGCTTGAAGAGGACGATGGTGCCGTGTTCCTTCGAGGCACCCACCTTCTTCACCTTCGCCTTCGGCTTCCCTATCGCGTATTCCTGGAGGTGCATGCCGCCGTCCTGGTGCACGACGACCTTCGCCGATTCGGAGAGCGCGTTCACCACGGACGCGCCGACGCCGTGGAGTCCGCCTGAGACTTTGTACGCGTTGTTGTCGAACTTCCCGCCCGCATGGAGCGTGGTCATGATGGTCTCGAGCGCGGAGACTTTCGTCTTCGGGTGGATGCCTACCGGGATGCCGTTCCCGTTGTCCGCCACGCGCACCCATCCGTCCGGAAGGAGCGCCACTTCGATGTCATCGCACCGGCCGGCCATCGCTTCGTCGCGCGCGTTGTCGAAGATTTCCCAGATAAGGTGGTGGAGGCCGTCCGGGCCCGTGGTCCCGATGTACATGCCGGGGCGCTTCCGCACCGGCTCGAGCCCTTCGAGCACGGTTATGGACGAGGCATCGTACGTCCCCGCGGCGCCCTTGGCGCCGCGGTTTTTCACCTCTTTTTCTGCTTTCCCAGCCATGTTCTTGTACCCCTATTTTATCACAGCGCTGAGTATTTTGCTCGACAAAATACGCCCGCCGAGCAACGGTGAAAGTTGACGTTTTACGTATTTGTATTAATGTGCACCTGCCGACCGTGATGGCGGCCATTCGCCGGAATGATTCCCGAATGAACCTTCAGTGACTGGAGGAAGAAATGTTCCGCGAAAAACCGAAGACGCTTGATCGCACCCAGCTAGCGATCGTGCCGCTCCTCAAAGCCGCGCTTGACGCGTGGGCCGACTCGGTATCGCCCGGACTCACGTGCGAACTGGAGCTTCTGGATGTAGATCCGAAAGATGCCCGGATCTACCTGTCGGGTCTCGCTGCTTTTTCAGGAGTAACAGTGCGTTTCAGCTGCTACGTGAAAAGGGACTATATCGAACCCGACACCGCAAGAAAATTCGTCGACTTCATTACCTTGTCCGTACCGGGCGTAAAGAATTCAGAGGACGTACTCACAAGCATCTACTTCGATCTGGCCGGGGATGGCTCGCAGAGGTCAACACTCCTCGGCAAGGCCCATAGAACCGCCACGGCTTTAAGAAAGCGATTGCCGAAAGAGCGAGCGACATAACAGATATCGCGTCCGCGCATGGAAGCGTCCGTACCGCTTCACCGCGGGCGCTTTCCTTTTATCCCCACCCCCTTGTCCATTCCACCGCGTTCTCACTTTTTGTCCTATAGGATAAATAGTGAGATGGCTACACGGAAGGCGAAACCAGGTGCAACGCGGGTTCCGATTCAGAATCGGAAAAAGATGACGATTCAGACTGCCGTGCTCCGAACTTTGTATGCGGGCGGCCTCATTTCTATGGTTGCGCTGGCACCAAAAACCGCAAGGCTGCTCAAGCATGCGGATGGCGGGAGAAAACGCCGCGATGAGCTGTATGTGCGGATAAGGCGGGCAAAGGCGAACTTAAAGTTAAGCGGGTTGGTGGAGGAGGACGAGGAGGGACGACTGCGACTCACAGAAAAGGGCGAGCGAAGCATCGAAAAGGCGCTCATGCGTGAGTACGTGATTCCGGAACAAGTGCGATGGGACGGGAAATGGCGCATCCTCATGTTCGACGTGCGCGAGAAACGACGGCGTGTGCGGGCGCAGCTACGGCTGCTACTCCAAGGAGCGGGATTCGTGCTCTTGCAGGACAGCGTATGGGTGCATCCGTACCCATGCGATGAATTCGTGGCGTTACTCCGCGCGCACCTTAAGAGCGGCGTCGGCGAACTGCGGCACGTGACTGCGGACGCGCTTGAAGGCGACCGTTCGCTCCGTGAACACTTTCGACTCTCATGAAATTGTAAATTTGTCCTATAGGATAGATTTACAATTTCGCTTCAGTTCAGTTCGCTTCGGCTCCAATCGCTGCGCGAAGCGTGGCGCCCGGACACGTACCGAACGCATGTCCGTACGGATACTGCGCGCTACGGCTGGGAACGGACTATCTCGACGCCTGGGATGCCGTTCTCCCAGACCTCCGTCTTCCGGATGGAGACGGTTACCTCGCGGGCGCGGGAATCTTTGAGCACCCTCCCGGCTATCTCCTCGGCGAGCGACTCGATGAGGAAATGCCGCGGCAGCGCGAAGGCATCCGTGATCGCGCGTTTGAGAAAATCGAAGTCGAGCGTGTCGGCGAGCGTGTCGGACTTCCCTGCTACCGCCATGTCGGTGCCGACCGCGAGCGAGACGACGAATTCTTGCGATACCTTCCCTTCATGTTCGCGGCACCCATGTGCGGCCCGTACGCGGAAGTCCTCTATCGAGATGCGGTCCATAGTCATCCGAGGTGCGCCTGGTCGTTCCAGTTTATGAGGCGCCATTCGTTGAGCGTGGTGCCCATCGGGTGGCGGTAGGGCGGCTCCGCGCTGTACGCGAAATGCGTGATGCCGGTATTCCCCATCATGAACGTACGGAGCGCCCGCTGCGCGTCCTCGCCGCGAAACGCGGCGCCGGCGAGGACGCGCCCCATGAGGAGACCGAGGAACACGCCGTGCGTCACGACGCAGATGCGCTCCACCGGATACGCGGCGAGGAACGCGAGCGCCTTCCCGAGCCGCGCCTTGAGGTCCTCGAAATTCTCCTCGTCCGAATGCCGGTGCGTCTCCGACGCGTATCGCTCGAAAATCTCCCTGCAGATCGCGGAAATCTCCGGTTCCTCGTGACGGCGGCCGTGCATCACGGTGGGGCGTCCTCGCTCTATGAAGAGGTCGTTCTCCTCTATCGGAAGGCCGATGCGTTTCGCTATGGCGTCCGCAGTCTCTTTCGTGCGCACCTGCGGGCTCGCGATGAGCGCATCGACGCCGATGCGTTCGATGCGCTTCGCCACCTCTTCGGCCTGCGCTCTCCCCTTCTCGGTCAAATGAGCGGACGCGCCGCGATACAGCCCATCCGCATTCGTCTCGCTCTCTCCGTGCCGTACGAAATAGATGTGCTTCTCCATATCAGCGTATCTCGTAGCCCGCGGCGCGAAGCGCCGCGTATATCTTTTCCATGATGCCGTTCACCTCTTCGTCCGTGAGCGTCCGCTCCATGGACTGGAAAACAAGCCGCTCCGCAAGCGATACGCGCCCGTCTTTCTCGAACCTATCCAGGAAATCCGACTTGACCGAGAGGCTGCCTGCCGCGGCCGTAACGGCATGAGCGAGCTTTGCCCGCGCGTCATCGTCCGTCTTCCCGGCAGGAACCCACATGGCGATATCGCGTACGACGAACGGGTACGCCGAGTACGGCTTGAAGTTCCCGAGCGCATAGCGCTTCGGCGCGTAGCCCCTGCCGTACTCTTCGAGGTTCGCTTCTGAAAGGTTGTCGACCGTCGGGAAATCCTTGCCCCACGCCGCCGGCGCTTCGGTCATGCGAAGCTCCAGATGTTCGCCGTCTTTCGTGAAAACGGTACCGACCTCGAAGAGTTTCGGCTTCGCGCCGGGCGGCAAGACCAAGGGCGCATAGTGCTTGGCGAGCGTGAGCGCCTCCCCGAGGTTCTTCTCAAGGCTCTTCCGGAGCGCCGGCATCTTCTTATCGAGCGGATTCGCGAGTTCCCGGTCCCCGCTCTTGGCGAACGATTGCGTCGACACTTCCGTAAAGCCCTGTTCGACCAGCTGGTCCTTCATGCGCTCTCGCCCTCGGAAACGAGCCTGGTCCGCCGCTTCCGAATGCGTCGGCAACTCGTCCGGTGCGATGCGGTCGTAGCCCAGGATGCGGCCGACCTCTTCGATGAGGTCTTCGGGAATCCCGAGGTCGGTGCGCGGGAACGGAGGCGTGATGGTCCACGCTTCGCCCTCGGCCATAAACGGGAGCGCGAGGCGTTTCCAGACCGACTCGACGTCTCCTTTCGTGAAGGACGAGCCGAGGAGGCCGTTTATGCCGCCGAGCGAGACTGAGACCGGCTTCGGCACGGCGGGACTCGGGTAGGCATCGGTCACTCCCGCAAGCGTTCCGCCGGCGATGCTCGTGATGAGCGCGAGCACGTCGCGCATGCCGTATGCGACGAACTCCGGCGACGGGCGGTTCTGGAATCGCACTGAGGCGTCGGTGACGAGCTTCAGGCGCTGCGAGGCGCGGCGCACGGCCGAACCGTCGAAGTTCGCGCTCTCCACGATGAGATTCTTCGTCCCGCTCGTGACCTCCGCCGCCTTCCCGCCCTTTATGCCCGCGATACCTAGTGGCGCGTCTGCGTGCGCATCAGTGATGAGGAGTATCGAACCGGAAAGCTCGTACGCGTCGCCGGTAAGCGTGGTGATCTGCTCGCCCTCTTTTGCGCTCCGCACCCGTATCGCGTACGCGCCATCCCGCTCGGTGAGCTTGTCCGCATCAAACGCGTGAAGCGGCTGGCCGATATCGAGCATGACGTAGTTCGTCGCGTCGACGACATTGTTTATCGAACGCTGCCCGACGCTTTCGAGCGCTTCCTTGAGCCACGCGGGCGACGGGCCGACGGTAACGCCCTCCACGAGCGCGCCCGCGTAGCGCGCGCACTGCTGCGAGTCCTCGATCTCGACCTTGAGCCGGCCGGTCGCCGGCTGCTCTGAGGGCGGCGCGAGGAGCGGGTCCCTCTCAAGCGGCTTTTGAAGCGCGGCGGCAAGCTCGTACGCGACGCCGCGGTGCGAAAGCGCGTATCCGGCCCGGTCCGGCAGCACCTTGAGGTCGATGAGGTCGCCCGCCTCCTCTTCCACTTCGAACGAGTGGAAGGTGAACGCATCGGCTAGCCGCTGCCCTTCCGGAAGCGGCTCGTCGAAATATTTCTGTAGCCAGGCGCGTGAGACTTTCATAGCTCTTTCGCGTCGAACGCGTAATCGAAGCGGATATCGCCCGAATGGAAGAGACGCACGTCCGGGATGCCGTACTTCACCATGATGAACCGCTCGAGCCCCGGCCCGAACGCGAATCCCTGGACCCTTTCCGGGTCGAGTCCCGCGTTTCGTATGACGTTCGGGTGCAGCATGCCCGCGCCGCCGGTCTCGAGCCAGCGACCCCCCTTGCCCGGCGCTTCGAACCACACGTCTATCTCGACGCCGGGCTCGACGAACGGGAAGTAGCTCGGGCGGAAGCGCGCACGCGTCTCCGGTCCGAGAAATTCCTTGTAGAAGCGTTCGAGCGTCCCCTTGAGATGAGCGAGCGTCACGGTTCCCGAGGGTCCCACCGCGAATCCGTCGAACTGATAGAACTGCGCTTCGTGCGTCGCATCCGTCGCCTCGTTGCGGAACACCTTGCCGGGCGCGAGCATGCGTTTTTCCGTCTCGCCGCGCTTCGCCATCTTCTCGAGCTCGCGTATCGTCACCGAAGTGCAGTGCGTCCGGAGCACCTTGCCCGGCTCGTCCTTGATCCAGAAGGTGTCCTGCATGTCGCGTGCGGAATGGTCTTCAGGCACATTGAGCGCGGTGAAGTTGTGCCAGTCGTCTTCGAGTTCGGGTCCGCTCGCGATATCGAAACCCATGCGGCCGAAGATGTCCGCGATTTCGCGGATGGCGATGGTGACGGGATGCAGGCGCCCCTCTTGCATATGCGCTACACGATACCAGAAAGGAGGCCGAAATGCCCGATTATGCTAGGATACGTATGACCTATGCAGGCGGACTGGTTCATGTACCCGCTCCTCTTCCTTTCCCTCTATTTCGAGGTGTTCGTACTCTTGTCCTTCCTTGAGGGCTGGCGCGCTCCGAAGGCTTCCCATACGCAAGATGCGCTCCCCTCCGTCACGGTCTTCGTGCCCTGCTACAACGAAGAACACACCGTCGCCCGGACGATAGACTCCCTCCTCGCGCTCGACTATCCGAAGGAGCTGCTTGCCGTATTCGCGATAAACGACGGCTCCACGGACGGCACCGCAGCCGTCCTCGCGCGCTACGCCGGACATCCGCAGGTCACGGTTTTCGAGAAGGAGAACGGCGGCAAGCACACTGCGCTCAACCTCGGTCTCGCGCACGCGACGACGGAGATCGTCGGCTGCCTCGACGCCGACTCGTTCGTCGCGCCGGACGCGCTTCGGGAGATGGCGCGCTGCTTCGCCGACCCCACCGTCATGTCCGCGACTCCCGCCATAAAGGTGCACGAGCCGAAGGGCGTCGTCGCGCGCGTGCAGCACGCGGAGTACGCCATGTCCGCGTTCGTGCGCCGCACGTTCGCGTGGCTCGAAGCGCTCTTCATCACGCCCGGCCCCTTCTCCCTCTTCCGCCGCGAGGTGTTCCTGAAGCTCGGCCCCTACCGGAGCGCGTATAACACGGAAGATATGGAAGTGGCGCTCCGGATGCAGCGCGAAGGCATGCGCATAGAGAATGTCCCGACGGCGCATGTGTTCACGACCGCGCCTTCCACCTACGCCTCGCTTTATCGGCAGCGCGTGCGCTGGACGTACGGGTTCCTTAAGAACGCGCGCGATTACCGCGACATGTTCCTGAATCCGCGCTACGGCACGCTCGGCATGTTCATCCTCCCGCTCGGCCTCTTCACCGTCTTCCCCTCCATATTCCTCATGGCTTTCTCCGTCGCGGACGCGGCCGGAAATGCCGTGGACGCGGCGCGGCGCATCTCGGTCGTCGGATTCTCCGCTCCGCATTTCTCGCTCGACTGGTTCTACCTCGACACGCGCGCCATCGTCTTCCTCATGCTCGCCATCATCGTCCTCGCGACGGTGACCATCGCCATCGGCAGGAAGCTCATGGGAGAGCGGCACGCGCTCCACCCGAACGTCGTGCTCTACCTCCTCCTCTACGGATTCATGGCTCCCTTCTGGCTCGCGCGCGCAAGCTATAACGTCATCGCCTCGCGCGAACGTACCTGGTCGTCGGAGATTGACGCGCGGCGCAAGCGGGATTAGGTTCTTCCCATGCACCCCTCCGCGAAAGGACGCAAATACCTGCTCGCGTTCGCCCTATCGGCGGCGATATTCGGTACCATCATCTACGCCTCGAATTACTTCGAGAGCCAGCGGATGGCGGAGCTGCGCGCCATCGAGGACCAGATTTCCATCGACACGCTCTCCCTCGATACGCAGTTCTCGCTCCTCGAGCACGCGCCCTGCGAAGATACCGTGCAGGGCACGGAACTGTCCCACGAACTGAACGACCTCGGCTCGCGGCTCTCGTACACGGAAAGCCGGCTCGGCTCGACCGACCCGGAAGTGGTGCGCCTCAAGCAGCAGTACACGCTCCTTGAGATTCGCGACTACCTCATCACGAAGCAGCTCGCCGCGGCCTGCGGCGCGAAGCCGGTGACGGTACTCTATTTCTACAGCAACTCGGGCGACTGTGCGGATTGCGACAAGGCGGGCTATGCGCTCTCCTACCTGCACGACAACTACCCCGGCCTCAAGGTGTATTCGTTCGACTACCACCTCGCCATCGGCGCGCTTACGACGCTCATCACGCTCGACAAGGTGAAGGACGACCTGCCGGCATTCATCATCGACGGCGCGCCCCATTACGGGTTCACCTCGCTTGCGGATCTTGAGGCGGCCTTCCCGAAGGGAACGCTTTCCGCGCTCGCGACCTCAACTGCAACCGCGACAACGAACACAAAGAAGTAGTGGTGCGCACTATAGCCTGTACCGTCACTCAGATGTGACTTGATCATTTACGCCTCCATGCGCGTCCCTTACCTTTATTCAAGTTACGAAAGGACGGGGTAAGAGCGTGACAGTTTGGACAAAGCAATCTTAGATTCTGCGTGCTGTTGTTTATTGAATCACCATCGATATGATCGACCTCAATTGGTGTTCGCCGTGTCACTGGATTCTTCTTATCCCAGCCACATGCAGAGCATTTTGCGCCTCGAGTCTCAATTAGATATCTCCTTATATGTGACGAGGTGTTTACGGTCGTTACTTTTGCACCAGATAACCACTTGGTTACGAATGTCTTGTAACGATAATCTGCTTGACATTGGTTCGAACAGAATTTTAGTTGCCACTTCTTTTCAAGGGCCTTCCGGCAAGCATAACAACGATTCATTGTTGCTTATAATACCATCTCTTCAGAAAGAGATGGTATGTTCGTGACACTTTTGCCTCTGTCTTGTTGAGCCGCCTCCCGGGATCGAACCGGGGACATCCACGTTACAAGGGTGGTGCTCTACCAGCTGAGCTAAGGCGGCGTCCCTCTACCCTACTATCTGTTCCCGCTTCACGGAAGCGGGCGTGTTGTTGCGCAGGTCCGACTTGAAGTCGGAAAGCGCGCCGACGAATGACGAACGGTTCTCCGGGCGGGCGGGCGGCGGCGCCGGGCGGCGGACGCGCAGGTAGCGCACGGCGCGCGTGAGCAGGCGCTCGAGCGCCCGCACCGTGATGAGCGTGCCGTTCACGATCTCGTGCATCGCGTAGGCGGCGAGCTCGCGCGAGGAATCGCGCAGGAACGCCGGGAAATCCACGTGCTCCGCGATGAAGGCGAGCCGCTCCGCCTGCGCGTCGAGCGACGCGCGGTACGCTTCGAAGAAGCGCGCGCCGCGGGCGCGCTCGTACACGGTCAGCACGATGAAGCCGATGAGGAGCGCAAGCGCGACGAGGATGGCGACGACGTACGCCATGAGCGCATCAGCGGGCGGAGAACCGCGCGAAGCGCGACACCTCGACCCGTTCGCCGAATTTCTGCGTCGCTTCGTTCAAGAGGTCGCGGATGGTCTTCGACTCGTCCTTGATGTAGGGCTGCTCGAGGAGTACCTGGTCGCGGAAGTAGGAAGCGAGCTTCCCTGCGAGTATCTTCTCTTTCATCTCTTCCGGCTTCCCTTCCACCTCCGCCGAAAAGACCGCCGTGGCGGCTTCCCGCGCTTCCGGCGTCACCTCATCGGCCGTGCCGTACTTGGGGTCCGTGGCGGCGATATGCATCGCGATGGCCTTCGCTAGTTCCGGGAATTCAGGATTGCGCGCGACGAAATCCGTCTCGCACGAAAGGAGTACGAGCGCGCCGATGGAACCGTCATGGATGTAGCTTGCGACCACGCCCGCGCCGAGCGTCCGGTCCGCTTTCTTCTCCGCGACGGCGCCGGAACGCTTCTTGAGGATGACTTCCGCCTTCGCGAGGTCCCCGTCCGCCTCCTCGAGCGCTTTCTTGCACTGCATGACGGATACGCCGGTCTTGTCGCGCAGCTGTTTGAGAACATCGGTCGTGATTTCCATGTAGAAAATAAGTTAGGAAGAAACGGGGCACCCCAAGGCAGCGTCCAGTATAGCAGAGCCGCTCGCGGCTCCGCCGGCTACTGGACTTTCCCTTTTTCGAACGCCGTAACCAGTTCTCCGAGCAGGAACGCGACGGTCTCGCGCGAAGAATCGTTCGCGACGACGGGATACGCGGCGTCGGCGAGGTTGCAGTCGGAACCGAGGATGGCGATGACGGGTATCCCCGCATCGCGCGCCTCCTTCACCGCATGCGCTTCATGGCGCGTGTCGACGACGAGGAGCGCATCCGGACGCTTCGCGAGTTCCGTGATGCCGTCGAGGCGCTCGGAAAGGCGCTCTATCTCGCGGGAGAGGCGGACGACCTCGAGCTTCGTATAGAGCTTCGCGAGCTCGCCCGTCGCACGCTTCCCCGAAAGGTCCGCGAGGCGGTCGATGCGCTTCTTTATCTCGGGAAAGTTCGAAATGGTGCCGCCGAGCCAGCGGCCCGCGACGTACGGCTGGTGCGCGCGCATCGCGGCGTTCTTCACGATATCGGAAATCTCCTTCTTGCCGCCGACGAAAAGGACGTTCTTCCCTTCCTTCGCGAGAGTCGTCATCGCCGCCTTCGCCGCTTCGAGCTGCGTCTCCGTCTTCGCGAGGTCGATAATCTCGACGCGAGCCTTCGCACCCAGGATGAACGGCTTCATGGAGGGGTGGCGCCGGCTCTTCACCTGCGCGAAATGCGCCCCCGAATCGAAGAGGCGCGTAATCTGTGAGCCCGTTGCGGTCGTAGTCATGTGTGTCGGCACTATACCCGAGAGCGCCTCCGTCCGCAACCTCACTCTTCCTGCGCTGCCGGGCCCACGCCGCCCTCCCGCGCGGCCTCTTGGAGCGCCTCGACGACAGGGTCGAGGCCGCCGAGCAGTATCTTAGGCAGGTTGTGCCACGACTCCTTGAGCCGATGGTCCGTGACGCGGTCCTGGAGATAGTTATACGTACGTATCTTCTCCGAACGGTCGCCCGTGCCAATCTGTGCCTTGCGCTCCGCCGCATGCTCGCGCGCCTGCTTTTCCTCCTCGGCCGCCTCCAATTTCGCCATGAGTATCTGCAGCGCCTTCTCGCGGTTCGCCTTCTGGCTGCGTTCGCTCGAAGAACGGACGTCCACGCCGGTCGGCTTGTGGATGAGGCGTACGGCGGTTTCCACCTTGTTCACGTTCTGTCCGCCCGCGCCGCCGGAACGCGAGAACTCCATCTCGATGTCGGCCGGATTGATTTCAAACGTATGCTTGGCGCGTATCGGCAGCACGGCGACCGATGCGGTCGACGTGTGTATGCGCCCCGACTTCTCCGTCTCCGGAACGCGCTGCACGCGGTGCACGCCGGTCTCGTACCGGAGCGCTTCGTACGCGTCCGCTCCGGCTATCTCGAGCGTGAGGTCGTCGATGACGCGCGTCTTCCAGCTGCGGCTTTCCGCATACTTCTGGTACATCTCCTTGAGGTCGCGCGCGAAGATGGCCGCCTCGTCTCCGCCCGCGCCCGCGCGCAGCTCCATCACCATCGAAGACGGCTTCTCCGCTTCCTCTTTCTCTTTCGCGAGGATGCGCTCTATCTCGGCGAGGATGTCGGCCTGGCGCGCGCGGACGCGCTTCTCATCTTCCTCCGCCATGCTTTTGAGCTCTGCGTCCTCCCCTGCCGCCGCGCACGCATCCGCTGCCTCTTCTTCGAGGCGTTCATACTCCTCCGCGAGATATGCGGTAGCGAAGTTTTGTTTGAATTCAGGCGAATATTCCATGGATTTCTTCTACTCTACCATCTCCTTCTCCCAAGTGAGCCTGGCACAAAATGAGAGGCTCTCGGAGGCGAAGCAGCATGGTAATTTCGGCGCCGAAGGGAGGCTGCGCCGAAATTTGCGAGCCGAGAGTGAGCGCGCCTGCCCGCAGGGGCAGGCGACGCGTACTCTCATTTTGTGCCAGGCGAGCGCTCTACTTCTTCTTCGCGGCGCGCTGTTTGAAACGCTCCACGCGTCCGGTAGTGTCGAGGCTGCGGTCTTCGCCCGTGTAGAACGGATGCGACTTCGAGGAGATTTCGACGAGCACTTTCGGGTACTCTTTCCCATCCTCCCACTTCGCGGTCTCGGTGCTCGCTACCGTCGAACCGATGAGGAAACGAGCCCCCGAAGCGATGTCTTCGAAGATGACCATGCGGTAATCGCCGGGATGGATGTCTTTTTTCATTGCGGGAGCACTATATCAGAAACCCTTCCCGCTGCCAACCGGAAAGCCTAGCGAGGCTTCCTCTTGCTTACGAAGAGGTAGAGGCCGAGCGCGAGCGCGACAAGCAGGATAACCCCGAAGAAAAGTATGGCTGCGCCATTGCTTGCGCCTGTGCCCGGCCGCGCGGCCGGTTGCGCGGAACCGGTTGCGGGCAAAGTGGCGCTCGCACCGCCGCTCGTCGTCGAGGAAGCGATGACGGGGGCGAGTACTCCGGCCTGCACGCCGGGCGGCAAGGGCGGAGGCGGGTGGTTAACCGGCATCTGTGCCGCCGCCAGCGCCGGCAGAAGCAACGCCGCGCCTAGTATCGCGCCCTGGAAGATTCGTGTGAATGTCATATGCATTTAATTATAGTAACGCGCCGCTAAAACTCCCCAAACCCCGGCAAGAGATTCACGATGGCCGTATCCGTCTTCGGCTGCCCCACCGTGGTGCAGGTGAGGGTGAACGTGGTCTGGGACGTGATGGCGGGCGACGCGAAGGTGCTCGAGCAGGAGC
>JAGWYL010000027.1 GCA_018969385.1 Patescibacteria group bacterium | reverse complement strand
CAAAATGTTACTATATATGCATATATAGTAACATTTTGCTTTCGGGCCGTAGAGAGCAGGTTCATGCAGGTCAGATAGCGTACAGGCACAAAGCGCATGGCGCGCGAGGCGGCATGCAGCCGGACGCTGGCGTGCGGGATGCTACGCGAAATAGCGGACCGCGTTCTTGAAGAAGGCGAGGCCGTCCGCGAACTTGGGGACGGACTTCCCCGCGCGGATGAGCGCCTCGCGAAGCGCCGAGGCGTCCGGCCGCGAGGCGAAGAAGAGCGCGCGCTCCGGATGCGGCATGAGCCCTATGACGCGGCCGTCAAAACCCGTGATGCCCGCGATAGCGCGAAGCGAACCGTTCGGGTTCGCGGGAAGGCCGCTGTAGCTCGCCGTTTCCCCTTTCGCGTACGTGAGCGCCACGGCTCCCGCCGCTTCGAGCTTGTCGAGATTCTTCTCCGTATCGAAATAGCGCCCCTCGCCGTGCGAAACGACGAACGAGAGGCGCGAGAGCCCGGCGAGCCACGGGCTCGTTCCCCTGACGTCCAGATCCACGTAGCGGCAGGTGAAGCGTCCGCTCGTGTTCGCGATGAGCGCGCCCGGCAGGATGCCGGTATTCGTCAAAATCTGGAAGCCGTTACAGATGCCGGCCATGAGCGTGTCACGGTCAAGGAATCGGTCGAGCGCTGACGCAAGGTGATGATGCACTTTCCGTCCGTACGCCTTTCCGCTTCCCGTATCGTCGCCATAGGAGAAACCGCCCGGGAAGACGATAATCTGGTACCGGTCGAGGAGCTTCGGCGACTCGAGAAGGTCGTTCACGTGGACGATGTCCGCTTCCCCGCCCGCAAGCGTAAACGCGACCTTCGTCTCGTCCTCCGAGTTCAGCCCGTATCCTGAAAAGATGAGCGTGCGGGGCTTCATACGTCGAATTGCTTGAATGGCGTTCGGTACGCTTTCGCGAGCTTCGCGAGCGGAATCGCGAACTTCTTCTGTCCGCGGATGGTGAGTTTCGCGTCGCTCGCCACGGTGCCGATGCGCGTACTTGGAATACCGGTGAAAAGCTCCTCGAACGCCTTCCTGTTTTCCGACGCGACGGTGATGAGCGCGCGCCCTGTGCTCTCCGAAAAGAGTTTCGCGGCGTCCGACGCGGCGGTTCCGGGAAGTTTCCGGATGTCCGCCTCGATGCCGAGGCCGCCGGCGACCGCGGCCTTCCCGAGCGCGGCGGCAAGGCCGCCGCGCCCCACCGGAAGCGCGGACGCGACGAGTCCGGCTTTCACCGCGCGCGAAAGCGCGCGGTACGCTTTCATGTTCGCCTTGAAATCCGTCCGCGGCGCGCGGCCTCCTTTCCAGTCCTTCCCGCTCGTTTCCGAGAGCATCGCGGCGTACTCGCTGCCGCCCATTTCTTCGTTCGTCTTCCCGATGAGATATACGAGGTCGCCGGCGATTTTCGGGTCGAGCGTTACCGCTTTCGATGCGTCTTGCATGACGCCGATAGCGGATATGAGAAGCGTGGGCGGCACCTGGATGTGCACCGCATTCCCCTTCGCATCGAATCCGCGGAAATCGTTATGCATGCTGTCCTTGCCGGAAATGAACGGCGCGCCGTACGCGACCGCGCCTTCGTAGCATGCGCGCGCCGCTTCCTTGAGCTCATAGAGCCGTTCGGGAGAATTCCCGCTCGACCAGCAGAAGTTGTCGAGGAGCGCGAGGTAATCCGGATTGCCGCCTGCGCATACCGCGGCGCGCACCGCGTAGTCGAGCGCGGCCGCGGCAGAGGCGTACGCATCGAGATCGGAATATATGGGGAACATCCCCTGCGCGAGCACGACGCCCTTCGGGGAGGCGAGCCGCGGCCGGAAGACGCCCGCGTCCGCGTTCACGCGGCCGCGGCCGGCAAGCGGCTTCGTCACGCTTCCGCCCTGCACTTCGTGGTCATACTGGTCGCTTATGAACGCGTAACTGCCGATGTTCGGCCGCGCGAGAAGCGCGAGAAAATCCTTTTCCGGCGCGCGAGGAGCGCGCGCCGGCTGTTCCCCGCTCCCTTGCGGCGGCTTCCGGCTCTCCTGCCGCTCCTTCGGGCGTCCGTCGTGAAGAAAATCCATGTCCATGTCCATGAGCTTCTTCTTCCCGTGCCGGACAACGCAGCGCCCGCTCGTGGTGAACCTGCCGATGACGGTCGATTCCACGCCGCGCTTCTCGAACAGTTCCTGCAGCGTCTTCCACTTCGCCTTCGGCACCGCAAGCGTCATGCGCTCCTGCGATTCGGAAATCCATATCTGCCACGGCGCAAGTCCCGGATATTTGAGCGGCACCTCGGAGAGGTCGACATCGCAGCCGCCCTTCTTCCCGCGCGGAAGAAGCATGTCCCGCGCCATCTCGCCGACGGAAGAGGAAAGACCGCCCGCGCCGTCGTCCGTGATGGCGTCATAGAGCCCCGCGTCGCGCGCTTCGCGCACGAGCGCATCCGAAAGCTTCTTCTGCGTGATGGGGTCGCCTATCTGCACCGCGGTCGCAGGACTGCCGCTCTCTAGCGTCTCCGACGAGAAGGTCGCGCCGTGGATGCCGTCCGCGCCCACGTGCCCGCCCGCCATGACGATGTAATCGCCGGGCGCGGCGTTCTTTTTCCACATCGCTTTCCCTTTCACCGTGCGCGGGATGAGACCCACGGTGCCGGCGAACACGAGCGGTTTTCCGCGGTAGCGCGGCTCGGCGTAGACGAATCCGAGGGGCGTGGGGATGCCGCTCTGGTTTCCGCCCGCGTTTATGCCCGCGACCACGCCTTCGAGGATGCGGCGCGAGGAGAGCATCGGCTGTTTCCTCTCTTTGTCACGGTAAAACGCGCGCTGGTCATCCGGTCTGCCGACACAATACCCATACACATTCGCCACCGGTTTCGCCCCCATGCCGAATCCCAAGGCATCGCGGTTCACGCCCACGATGCCGGTAATCGCGCCGCCGAACGGGTCGAGCGCCGAAGGCGAATTGTGCGTTTCCACCTTGTGCGTCACGAGGTACTCGTCGTCGAACGCGATGGCTCCGGAATTGTCCGTGAACACGGAGACGCAGAAGTCCTTCTTCCCCTTCCGCTTGCGCACCTCGTTCGTGGCGGCGCGGATGTAGTGCTTGTATATGCCTTCTCCGATGTCGTCCAGGGGGTCATTAAAGATGGTGTGCTTGCAGTGTTCGGACCAGGTTTGCGCGAGCGTCTCGAGCTCGATGTCGGTCGGCGCGCGATGTTCAGCTTCCTTGAAATGCTCGCGAATCGCGCGAAGCTCTGAAAGCGAGAGCGCCAAGGGGCCGCGGCGCGAACCGTCCGCGTTCGCGACGCCTTGCTTGCCGATTCTCGCGAGCTCGTCGTCGGGGATGTCGAGGTTCACGCGGTCGGCAGAGGCTTTCGCATCAAGCAATACCTTCGGCACGACCGGCGCGACGCGGCCCTTCTTGAACTCGCGCGGAGAATAGACCGTCGCGCGTTCGATGAGCGGATTATGGAGTTCGTAGGCCATGCGCGCTGCCTCGTCGCGCGACACGCGCCCTAACAGGAATACGAAATTGGAATAGAAGACGCGTCCCGTGAATCGTGCGCCAAGCGCGTCGCCTATCATCTCCGTCGCGGTCGCGCCCACGTTGTCGGTTACGCCCGGCAGGAATCCTATCTCGATAGCGTGGGCGAACCGTTCCGGCGCAAGCACCTTGCCGATTGCGGACCGCTCGATAGTGGGATTCGTAAGTTCTTCCGCCGCGCGTGCAAGGTCAGAAATCCCTAAACGCAACTTTGTTGCGTTTAGGGATTTCTGACCCGCTGGCTTTGATGCTGACGTGACCTCCCCTTTGGAGGCCAGGACGTAGGAATGCGTGACGGAAACGCCGGTGAGTCTCGCTTTCGGAAACCGCGCGCGAAGCGCGCGGAAGATGCCTTCGGCCTTCGCCTTATCCGCAACCGGCTCCACCGTTATCCGCGCCGCCATGGTATGGCCGCAGGATACCATGTAAGAGCTTACTGAAAAACGCACTCCGAGGGCGGCTCCCGCGGAAGACTAGCATGGGCCTTCTTCCGCGGGAGCTGGCCGAGCGAGGGCGTTTAGACAAGTTTCAGCGCATCGTTGCTAAATCACGAGGATGTCGTCGCGGTCCGGGCCGACGGAGAGGAGGTCTAGGGAAGCGCCGGACTCCTTGCGTATGAAATCGAGCAGGTCGAGGAGTTTCTGCGGAAGCGCGCCTTTTTCCCTTGCCTTGCCCAGAGGCGAAAGCCAGCCCGGGAACTCCTTGTAGACGGGCGTCACGTTTTTCAGGACCACGGGGTCCATGACGGCGGTCGTGAGTTCGGTTCCCGGCGTAAGTTCGAGCGCGCCCACGCGGTACGCCGGACCGTCGTAACGGTATGCCGTCGCGATGCGGATGGTCTCGCATCCGTCGAGCACGTCGAGCTTCGTGAGCGCGATGGAATTAGCGCCGTTCCGGAGCGCGTAGCGGAAAAGCGGCAGGTCGAACCAGCCGGTGCGGCGCGGCCGGCCGGTGGTCGCGCCGTATTCGAATCCCGCGAGGCGCATACCCACCCCCTGTTCCATCTCGTCCTTCGCGTTCACCGACGCGCCGGGATATTTCTTCGCTTCCTCTTCTTTCGTCGCGGTCGAACACCACGCGGCGGATTCCGTGCCGCCGAGTTCCGTCGGGAACGGCCCTTCGCCGACGCGCGTCATGTACGGGAACTTCGCGACGCCGATGGAAACGTCCACGTCGTCCGGCCGGAGCCCCACGCCTTTCGCAAGCCCTTCGATGGAGCAATCGGACGACGTCACGTACGGATACGTGCCGTAGTCGACCGAAAGCAAGTGCCCTTGCGCTCCCTCAAGCAGGATGCGCTTCCCTGCCGCCTTCGCTTCCTGGAGGAGCGCGTCCGTATCGATGATGCGGTTCGCGAACGTCTTTGCATAGCGCCCGTACTCGGCGATGATCGCTTCGATAGCGAAAATCTCCTTCTCGTCGTAGTATTTCCCGCCGCCAAGCGCGTCGCTCATCATCACCTCTTTCACGTGCGCCGGGTCGAAGGCTTCGAAAAGATTCTTGCGCGCCGCGAACGTGCGCGTGAGTTTTCTCCGGAACTCTTCCGGATTCAGGAGGTCGTTCGCGAAGAGACCCTGGCGCGCGAGGTAGTCCTCATAGCAGGGGCCGATGCCTCGGCCGGTGGTGCCTATCTTCCCTTTCGCCGCGCGCTTTTCGCGGAGCCTGTCGAGCGCGATATGGAACGGGAGCACGAGGTGCGCGCGATGCGAGATGCGCAGTCCCTCATGCGGGTGGCGTTCGGCGTCGAGGACCGCAAGCTCGTCGGCCACGACGCTTGGCGCAAGCGCGACGCCCGAGCCGATGACATTCAGCTTCCCTTCCGCATCATAGAGGATGCCGCAGGGCACGAGGTGGAACGCGTGCGATTCGCCGTTAAGCACGATGGTGTGCCCCGCATTCGCCCCGCCGGTGCCCCGCGCGATCACGTCCGCCCAGCCCGCGAGCCGGTCCACGATGCCGCCCTTGCCCGTGTCGCCGAATTGGAGGTCGACGACGGCAACGACCTTCGCCTCCCGTGCGGCGAGAAATTCCCCCAGGCGTGCGCGTACATCAGCCATAGAAACGGTACAAGTATGCCGTGCTATTTCCCGCTATAGTTGGGCGGCAAGTGGGATATGAGAACGTCGTGCGGATGCGACTCGTTTAGTCCCGCGCCCGTCATGCGGAAGAGGCGCGCCTTCTTGCGAAGCTCGTCCAGAGTCGCCGCGCCGATGTAGCCCATGCCTTGGCGGATGCCGCCCGCGTACTGCTCGAGCACGGCGCGCAGCGTCCCCTGGTACGGAACGGTGGACACGACGCCTTCCGGCACGAACTTCTTCGCGGACACGCGGTACCGCTCGAGCGAAGACGGATTCTGGAGCATCGCTTCCAAGGAGCCCATGCCGCGGTACACCTTGTACTGGACGCCGTTTATGAGGCGCGTCTCGCCGGGCGCTTCCTCCGTGCCGGCAAGGAGCTTGCCGAGCATCACCGCGGACGCGCCGACGGAAAGCGCGATGACGATGTCGCCGGAATTGCGGATGCCGCCGTCCGCGATGACGGGCACGCCCGTGCCCCGGAGCGCTTTCGCGCATTCATACACCGCGGAAACCTGCGGCACGCCGATGCCTGCGACGATGCGCGTAGTGCAGATGGAGCCCGGTCCCTGTCCCACGAGGACGCCGTCCGCGCCCGCTTTCGCGAGCCGCAAGGCGCCGTCTCCGGAGGAGACGTTGCCTGCGATGACATCTATCTTCGGGTACTTCTTCTTAAGCTCCTTAATGGTGCTGAAAACGTTCTTGCTATCGCCATGCGCGGTGTCTATATGGAATACGTCGCACCCCACCTTGGAAAGCTCCGCGGCGCGCAGGAGCGCGCCGTCGCCGACGCCGACCGCCGCGCCGACGCGCAGCCGCCCGTTTCGGTCCACGTTATGGTTCCCCTTTCCGGACATGATGCGTTCGAGGTCCGCGCGCACGTACACGCCCGCGAGCTTCTTGCCGTCGACGAGCGGGATGACCTTCTGGCGATGCTGCTTCATGAGCGCGGCCGCCTGTTCGAGCGTCGTCTTCGGTTTCGCCGTCACCAGTCTCGCCAAGGGCGTCATGGCGTCCTTCACCTTGATATCGCCGTCCGTGATGAAATCGAAATCATGGCCCGTGATGAGGCCGACGAACTCTCCCTTCGCGGTAACCACGGGGAAGCTGCGGAAGCGCCAGCCTTTCGCTTCGCGCTTCGCGAGCACCGCGGCAACCGTCTCGTCCGGTGACACGGTTATCGGGTCCGGGATGAGCCCGTTCAGGTAGTGCTTCACGCGCGCCGCTTCTTCCGCTTGGCGTTCGACGGAAAGGCCGCGATGCAGGATGCCGATGCCGCCGAACTCCGCCATCGCGATGGCCGTACTCGCGGTGGTCACGGTATCCATCGCCGCGGACACCACCGGGAAATTGAGCGCGATGTTCTTCGAGAGCCGCGATTTCGGATCCGTGTCCGCGGGAAGCACGTTCGAATGCTCGCTCCGGAGCCGCACGTCGTCATAGGTCAGCATGATGCCGAGTTCTTCCTGCTTCTTGAAGAAACGGTCAAGCTCCTTGTTCATCGGCGTAGCATACCACACGAGGCTTCTCCCGGGATGCACGGTGAGTGCATGGTATGCGCGTCGTACCTATCATCAAAATCTTCGTCCTATAGGACGAAGATTTTGATG
>JAGWYL010000026.1 GCA_018969385.1 Patescibacteria group bacterium | reverse complement strand
CAAGGATCGCCCCGCATGCCGCGGCGGCAACATCCGTAAGCGAATTCTCTATATCTTCGGCGATACCGATGAACGCCTCCATGGCCTCGTAGGCGAAGGCGAGAACGAGCACGATGAAGAGTGCCGGATACGGGCGGATGTGAAGCAGGAGGCAGCCGAGGCCGAGCGTCACGCCCGAAAAGACGTGCAAGAGCGTCCATGCGTCCGCGTAGCGGCCGTGTCCGAAACGCGGCAGGAACGCGCGGCGCGCTTCCCGCTCGAAGCGGAGCCGCGCCAGGAGCGTTTCCTTCGCCTTCACGCCCTACGCGATTGACGAGTAATGCGGCGCTTCGCCCGCAGCGGGCGTTTCCGGCGCGGCCGCCGTTGCCGCGGCAGGAGGCGCCTTTTTCGTGCGCACGTTGATGCCGATGCCGATGACGACGACCGCGATGACGAGCAGCACGAGCGTGAGCCAGGAGAACGGCAGGCCCGAAAACGGCGCGAGGAGGATGAGGACGCCGAGCAGGATGAGGACGCTTCCGGAAGACATACGACGATTCTAACAGGGGCCGACGATGACGACAAATTCTCCGCGGACCTCGTCCGGATGCGCCGCGAAATGCGCCGCCGTCTCCTGCGCCGTGCCCTTCACCACGGATTCATGGATTTTCGTCAGCTCGCGGCAGACGACGACCTCGCGCGTTTCGGGAAGCGCCGCCCTAAGCGATTCGAGCGCCTTCTCTATGCGATGCGGCGATTCGTAAAAGACGACGGCGCGCGGCTCTCCGGCAATCTCCTTGAAGAGCGTCTGCCTGCCTTTCTTATGCGGAAGGAACCCGAGGAAGACGAAAGCGGCGGCGGACACGCCCGCTATCGAAAGCGCCGCCGCAAGCGCGGACGGGCCCGGTATCGCTTCGACACGCGCTATTCCACCATTCGCGCGAATTAGAGAAATGAGTTCGGAGCCGGGATCGCTTATGCCGGGCGTGCCGGCGTCGGTAACGAGCGCGACATGCTTCCCTTCCCCAAGGAGCGAGAGGATGCGCGTCGTGTTCAGGCGGCCGCTCCGCGCGTGGTATATCAGGAGCGGCTTCTCGATGCCGTAGCGCGCAAGCAGTTTGCTCGTCACGCGCGTGTCTTCGCAGGCGATGACGTCCGCCTGCTTCAAGGTCTCAAGCGCCCGGAGCGTGATGTCTCCCAGGTTCCCGATGGGCGTGGCGACGACAGAGAGCGTTCCCATACCTACTTCGCGACGAGCGCGTCGGCGACCTTATAGATGTCGCCCGCACCCATGCTCATGACGACGTCGCCAGGACCGGCGCGTCCGTCGAGGTACGCGGTGATTTCCGAAAACGAATCGATGGCCGCGGCGGGTACTCCCGCCGCGGCGATGCGTTCCGCAAGGATGCGGTTCGATACGGAGCCGTCGTCTTTCTCGCGGGCGGCGTAGATGGGCGCGATGACGACCTCGTCCGCATCTCGAAACGCATGCGCGAATCCGTCGAGCAGGTCGCGGGTACGGGAGAAAAGATGGGGATGGAAAGCGACGAACACCTTGCCCTTCGTCTTCCTGCGCAGTTCAGCAAGCGTCACGGCGACCGCCGTCGGATGGTGCGCGTAGTCGTCGTACACCTCCGCGCCCATGGAGGTCTTCCCCTTGTGTTCGAAGCGGCGCCACGTGCCGCGAAATGCATACAGGGAATCGTCGATGCGCTCGTCGTCTATGCCGGGGACGAGGATGCGGGCCGCCGCAGCGGCGGCCCGCGCGTTCAGACGGTTGAATTCCCCCGGCAAGGACACCTCGTGCGTGGGTTCGCCCTTGTAGTCGATGATGCGCGCGGCAAGTCCGGCGAGGAGAGGCGCGATATTCGGATGCGTCGTGTCGGTCACGATGACGCCGTCCGTAGGCACCCGTTCCATGAGCGCACGGAACGCCGCCTGGAACGCGGCGAGGTCCTTGAAATAGTCCGTATGGTCCCACTCGATATTCGTGACGACGAGCACGCGGGGTGCGAGCGAGAGGAAGTGTTCGCGATACTCGCACGCTTCCACGACGAACAGATCGGAACTTCCGGAAAGATAGTTGCCGCCGAAGTCCCGCACGATGCTTCCTACTATCGCCGAGGGCGACGCGCCCGCGTCATGCAGTATCTTCGCGAGCATGCCGGTGGTCGTCGTCTTGCCGTGCGTCCCCGCGACCGCGACCGTCCGCTTCCCTTCCGTCACCTCGCCGAGCAGTTCGAAATACGACGCCTGCCGCATGCCGAGTTCCCGCGCGCGGAGACGTTCGGGGTTATCCTGCGACACCGCATCGGAGTAGATGACGACATCCGCGTCCGCAGGAACGTTTTCTGCGACTTGTCCTATCGTCACTTCGATACCCCGCTCGCCAAGGAGCTTCGTGACCGGGCTTTCCTCGCGGTCGGAACCGGAAACCGCGACGGCGTGCGCGGCGAGATATTGCGCGAGCGCCGACATGCCGATGCCGCCTATGCCGACGAAATACGCTTTTTTCGGGAGCGTCATACGGCTACTGTAGCACTTCTATGTTTTCCGCGTCCTTCGGGAACCAGCGAGCGACGTAGCGGCGGAACGGCTCCGAATCCTTGCTTATGAGGAAACGGGTCCGTCCCTCCCCGGTCTCCTTCGGCCACCACTGCCGCTCGATGCGCTCGGCGACGATGAGCGCCGGGTCGACGATGCGCGCGTCTTTCCCGAGCACGCGGCGGAACACGGGAAGCGCGAGCGGATAGTGCGTGCAGGCGAGCAGGACGCTGCCGAAGGAGTCCGGTGCCACGCGCGCGAGCGCCTCGCGGATGATGCGTTCAAGCTCTTCCTCGGAAGCGCCGAATTCTATCGCAGCAGCCAGCTCCGGAATCGCCACTTCCTCCGCTTCCTTTCCCGCCATACGGAACGCCTGCCGGTACATCCCGGCGCGCACGGTCGCGGGCGTAGCGAGCACGAGCGCTTTCCCCGGTTCGCCGCGCATGTACGCGACCGTCGGCCCCACCATCTCGATAAGCTCGGACGGCGCGAGTTCGAGCGCGTCGACGAGCGAGAGCGCGAGCGTCGCCGAGACGCTGTTGCATGCGGAGACGATGCGGCTCGCGCCGCGCTTCGCGAGAAGACGGAGCGCGTCGACCGTGAGCGCGGAGAGCTCTTCATGCGTTCTCGTGCCGTACGGCGCGTTCCTGATGTCGCCGAAATAGAGCACGTCCACGGACGGCAAGCGCTGTCGGAGCGCGTAGAGCACGGAAAGGCCTCCCGAACCTGAATCGAAGACGCCTATCATGCGAGTTCCTTCGCGAGACGCGCGAACGCGTCGCTGCGCTCATACTCGTTCTTGAACATGCCGAACGATGCGAACGCCGGCGAAAAGAGGACGGTGTCGCCGGGTTCGGCGTAGCGCATCGCTTCCGCAAATGCGGCGCGCAAATCGTCATACACGGACGCATCCGGCAGATTTGCGAGGATGCGGTCCGTACCCGTGCCCGCAAGGAGGATGACGCGCTTCGCGCAATCCGGAACCTTTAAGAGGAGCGCGCTCATATCAAGCCCCTTATCCGAACCGCCCATGATGAGGATGGTCCGCTTCCCTTCGCCGCCCACCGCCGCGAGCGCCGCGAGCGTCGCCTCCGGCGTCGTCGAGTTGCTGTCGTTGTAGATTCTCACGCCGCCCGCTTCGCGAAGGAACTCAAGACGTCCGGGCACTCCCCTAAACGCGGCGAGCGCCGCGCGCGAAGCGTCGTCCGGGACGCCGGATGCGCGCGCGGCAGCGAGCGCGAGCGCGGCGTCATAGCGGTTGTGCAGGCCCGGAACGGAAAGGACCCACTCGGACGGCAGTCTCGATTCGTCCGCGATGACCGTCTTGGCGACGATGTGCTCGCCGTACGTATCGATGAGCGTCGGCGCGCATTGCTTCCCGATGACGAGCGTGTCATCCGGCGACTGGTACAGGAATATGTTCGCTTTGTCCGCAAGGTACCGTCCGGGGTCGTCCTTGTAGTAGTTCGCGTGGTCAGGGAAGAGCGTCGTGAACACGGCGATGTGAGGACTTACTTTTGCTTCCGCTAACCCTTGGCATTGCCATGAGTCGAGTTCGAGGACGGCGACATGCTCCGGTGTCGATTCCTTGAGGAGCGCGAGCGTGGAGACGCCGCGCACATTGCCGCCGAGAAGCACGCTCTTCCCCGCTTTCGTGAGAATATCCGCAATCATGTGCGTCACCGTCGATTTTCCCCGCGTGCCGGTCACGCCTATCGTCTGGATGCCGGAGAGCTCCATGAAAAGGTCCGCGCTCATCCGCACCGGGATGCCGTTTCCCTTCGCCTCGGCGATGTAGGGCGAATCGAGCGGCACGCCCGCGGCCTTGAGGATGAGGTCGCGTTCGCGGAAATCCTCGAGCCGATGTTCGCCGAGCACGAAGGTGATGTTCGGAAACGATTCTAGCTGCGTAACGCTTTCGGCAAGCTGCTCGCGGGTCTTCTTGTCGGTCACAATGAGCTCCGCGCCGCATTCAGCGAGATACATGGCATCGCCGATTCCTCGACCGAGGAGGCCGAGGCCCATGACGGTTATCTTCTTTCCTTTGAAATACGCCGATGCATCCATGTACCGGCAATGGTACACGCGCCCTGCGGCTTACGCGAGTCCCCGGGCGGGCGGCTTAGCGAGCGCAGGTGGATGTGGCGAACTCGTACGCGTGCGCGAGCGGAAGCGCCGTCTTCGGCATGGTCACGATCTCATAGGGCGACGTCACCGTATCCGCTTCGATGCATGAGGAATCGGGCTTCGAAAGCGCGATGGTGATGAGCCTTCCGTCCGCGGCGTCTTCGACGCGCGTGACCGCTATGGCATACCCGGTCGTGGGTTCCGGACCGGCAAAGACGGCGACGACATCGTCCGTCGAGAAGTCCACTGCGGGCGGCGTCGTGGAGGCGCCGTACGCCATGCTCCAGAGTTTCGCGAGGGCTGCGCTGTCTTGGATGCGATAGTTCACCTTGCTCGTGGCGGTTGCGGTTACCGTTCCCGCCCCGAGCTCCGTGACGGGAACGGGAACGGTGACGGCGGTCACCGTCGATGCGGGCGATGCCGCGCTTTTCGGGTTCGCGAGGAACAGCCATGCGCCGATCAGTATCGCCGCAAGGCACAGTCCGAGGATAATGAGTATGTCTTTCATACAGCCAGTATAACGGCAGCGCCCTCGGCAGCGCCCTCGTCGCGTGGATAAGTTTCAGCGCACGCTCTCGAGCATGCCTGAAAACCTACTCCGACGGCGTGCGGTTTCCAGACATGTCCTAGGATTCGAACCTGGCATGTTCCCTCTCGCTCGAGCTGATTCCTCGTGTTTCCGTTTCGTGTGCACGCTCTAGGATTCGAACCTAGGACCGCTCGAGTATCAGTCGAGTGCTCTACCAACTGAGCTAAGCGTGCACACGAAACACAAAGGGCAGGAATCAAGCCAACTGGGCTACGGCCACCAGAACCACGGAATCCTATCAGAAATCCCCATCCCCTTCCAGTTCGGCCTCGCGTCCGCCGTATACTGGATATGAAATGGTCTACCCCATTAGCAGTTCACCGGGGCACCGCTTGATTTCGGTTTTTTGCGAGCGAGCACGCCTGCGGCTCCGCACGGCAGTAACCGAGAGACATGAACATAACTCCTAACGGGGCAGGCCGCGCGCGGCCACGAGAAGCCAAGTCTTTGCGCACGAGGGACGTCTCGACCGCCCTCGATAAATGGCGGCGGCATAGGAACAAGGACCGCACCTGGCGCCGGTGCGTGAAGCGCCTTTCAGGCGGCGAAGCGCCCATACCCCTCTAGCATGAAGCCGCCCCCATGGGGGCGGCTTCATGCGCGTGCGTGTAAGAAACCGTGCGTACTCTTTTGTTCCGCTTATTCGCGCTCGTCGGAGCGTCAATTGAGCGCTCCGACTCCCGCACCGGGATACGTTATCCGGCGTCCGTGCAGCGTTTAGGGACGACTGCAATCTCCCGCGATTCGCATCGCATCGACAAGTGTCCTTCCTTTCGGGAAGAACGGTTCCAATTGGATATGATCCACGAGCAGGTTCCCCTACCCGTGCCTTGTTCATGTTCTACCCCCATGTCGCCATGAGGCATGGACTATATCATCATCCGTTCCGCGAACCGCGCGCGCTTCATCGGGTGTGATGACCCGATTATGCGCGCGAAGTCCGCATGTGACGCAGTGCTCACGAAGATTCTCCAGTAGTTCGGGTCAACACGGCGGCTCGGATTATGGAGCGCGCCAGTATTGATGCCGAGCGACTGCAGCACTTCTTTGATGCTTTGCATCTTTCTCTTATCCTTCTGCACGAGCTGAATGTAGAATTTAGCATTCCGCGAATGCGGTATGCCGCCTTCCGCATCGAAGAAACCGCGTATATACGCTGCTTTCTCGATGCTCGTGTCGAGCGATAAGATATCGAACTTGAAATCCAGGAATCCAGCCGTGGTCTCAAGATCGTATACGTCACGCGAACCCTCCTTATACATCCACGACCTGTGGCCGAGATGTCTAAGAAGCGTTTGCAGAACCGTCAGCCACTCGCTTCCCTTTTGGGAGAAACGAATGTGGTTCCTGTGACGATACGCATCATGAAGTGCACCTTGCAGGTATGCCTGTATTTCTTTGTTCGTTTCGAACGGAGCTCGGCGTGTAGTCTCTGAGGGGTCACTAACGACTTCCCTGCTGATTCTCTGCGCCTGGCGCATTGTCACGGGCATACTCGTTCCAGTATACCTCGTAGCGCAGGATACTCAGGTCTTCCAGCATATAGCCAAGTTCATTCTTCTAGGAATTACTTCCTAGCGTCGCAACCGGTGCAGCATGCACCAACGACTTACTCCCTGTCACTGAATTTGCCGTAGTCCTACGCGAGGTAGGATTTCGGGCACCCCCAGCTCCCTTGAGTTGACGGGCGAATGTGATAGTCGCAGACTTCACGTTCCCACGTAGCAAGCGGATTTCCCGCACTACGCGAGTCCAACAGTCTTTTGGTTCATGCGCTTCTTGAGTTCGCGAATCTTTTCGATACCCTCCGGCGTTCGATGCGCACCCTCGCGAACGAGGCTGGCAATCTGGCAGAAGATGTCGAAACTCGCACTTTTGGAAGCGCTTTGCAATGGATATCTCTTGAAGAACGGAATTACCATCTTCTGGATATCACGCTGTGCGCTTACGGTATAGCGGTAACACTGACAGTGATTCGCGCGTTGTTCCTTTTGGAAGTACACCGCGCCGCACCCTATCGTGTCTCGCACTTTCTCAAGCAGTTCACGGTCGCGCTCCTGCATTTTCAGATGAAAATGCAATTGCACGCCGTGCCCAGCCCGATAGGCTTTTGATTTCCAGATGTTTACATAGAAACATCCTTCGCCATCCGTAAGCCCAACAACGTATTCGTTGCTGACTGTCGGTTTTGTCCTTCCCATACTCTTCCCATTATAGCAATGAGTTGACGCATGGTACTACGACGCAGCTGACTTCTTGT
>JAGWYL010000007.1 GCA_018969385.1 Patescibacteria group bacterium | reverse complement strand
CGCGACCAGCGTACTGAACCCGTCATCGGGAGCGCTGGTCGCGTCACAGGGGGAAACTCTTGTGGGGCCGCAAGGCCCACCCGGTGGCGGGTTCAGTGCGTTTCCTCCTCCGGGCATTACAAATCGCGACCAGCACCATATGAGTAATCTTTTTGCGCTACTCTTTGTAGCCTCACTTGTCGGCCTCGCGGCCGCACTTATCAAACCCTCGTGGCTCCGACTTCCCTCTCGCAAGATGGCCGGAACAGTCTTCGGCATCGCTGCGGTAGTGACGCTCGTCGGATACAGCATGACTGCGCCTCCGACGCCGCCTAAGCCTACGCAGCCTGTCGTTACCGAAAAGTCGGTACAGGCAGCCACTACAACTGCAATTACTCCCGCTGCACCCACGGTCGACACCAAGGCTCTGGCAAAAAGTGCCATCGGCACCATGACTGCAACGACCAACTACTTCGCCTCCCTCTTCTCTGACGCAAAGCAGGCGGCAGCGACACAGGGCACGGACCTCATGACGTTCCGGAATACGAACTGCATCCAGAGCAACGCGATGTATGACAAAATCGTCCAGGCATACACGAACGTGAGCAACCTCTACTACGACGCCCACGTCACCGAACCGGATGCGCTTGGCACCTGGCGAGACGACCTTGGAAACGCCGCGAGCGATCTCTGCACGTATGCGAGCGATGCCATCGACGCGCGCGTCGGCAGCGTGTCGCAAACCAAGCTCAACACGGACCAGCAAACGTTCACGGCGGATCTTGCGACGGCCCGGGCGGACGTACAGGCGCTTGGTCAGTAGGTTTGGGCGGGTCCTTGAGAAGGCCCTGGGCCTTGAGCGCGTGAAGCATGATTTCCTTCACGTTCTCAGGGATGGGCTGCAGACGGCGTAGCTCCTCCTTGAGCGCCCTGTTCTCCTCGACGAGCTGCACCTGGAGCACCTTGTCCTCTCGGTACGGGATGACGTTGTAGTCGAGGTAGTAGCGGATGGCAGGCCAGTGGTTGTCGCCTATCTTCTGCATGTACTTCGTCATCACGAAATCATCCGTATACGACTTCCCTGCGAGAATCGCCTCGTCCACTGCTTCGCGGAACTCGAGGTTGCTCTTGTAGAGACGGTCGTAGGTCATGCGCGACAATCCCGCCCGCTTACAGGCAGCGGTAATCGTCTTGCCCTCGCGGAGGGCTTCAAGAATCTTCAGTTCTTGAATCTTCTTACGCATTTATCTTTACCCGCTTCTTCCCGGAGAACTTCTCCCAGCGGTTAAGGATGACCTCTGCGTAGGTCGGCACCTTCTCCATGAGGAAGCAGCGCCGGCCGAGCGTGTTCGCCGCGATCAAGGTCGACCCGCTCCCGCCGAACGGCTCCACAATGAGGTCGCCGCGCTTCGTGAGCACCTTGATGTACGGGATGAGAATCGGGAGCGGCTTCGTGCCGAAGATGATGCCCTGGCCGGACGATTTCTCATCTGCCGCGACATGCTCGATGAAGTCCGTCGGCACATATTTCTTGCCCTTCTCCGGACTCTCCCAATGCGGCTTGCCGGAGGTCATGAAGAGCGCCGCTTCGTACTCGTTCTGAATGAGCTCGTCCTCCTCCGGTTCCACGTTGAGCTCCACGTCGCCACCAGTGAACAAGGTCGCGATGTCGAACTTGTTATAAAACTTGTACTTGGCCGAGTATCCCTGGACGCGATTCGGGATATGCCAGATGACGGTGCCGCGGTATCGCCAGTGCTTCTCCATCTCGTTCCAGAGGAGACGAAGGTTCTTCGGGTGCTCGTATGCGAGTATCGAGAAATTCGGCTTCGCGATCTTCGCCACGTTCGCCGTCCACTTCTCGATGAAGTCGTCCGGGATGCTGTCCGTCTCGAGGTACTTGCGGTCGCGCTTGTATCCGAAGCCCTCGGTCGGCTTACCGTGGCGTTTCTTGCCCTGTGTATAGGACAAAACGTATGGCTCATCTGTCAAGCACATGTCGGCGCGTTCGTCTCCCATGAGCGCAAGCATGTCCGCTTCGACGGTGCTATCACCTACGAATAAACGGGACCCGTCCAGGTCGTATGAGTCCCTCAACCTGTTGTTGTTCAGCTTTGCATTCAGCGAGCTTCTTCTCGTATGCGGGTTAGCTACGCGACGATATATGGCGGCGAGGACAGGAGCATCGGACCAGTGTTCCCTTCGCACACGCCAAGTGCCGCCGCTACGAATATGCTTCGCTGCCGCGATGAAGTCGAACGCCGGCTTAAACTTGTTCCTGTAGCCTAAACATATCGCAGCAATCCACCCCCGCTAGGAGTCCGACGGAAGAAGATGGCCCAGCCATGCTTCACCGCCGGGCTTCTTCTTTTTTGGAAAACGGAGTCAGCCTCATTCTTTGGTCGCCAGCTCTCCGCAGCGTTTGTCCCAACCCGGCGTCATTCAGCCTCCCTTCCTAATCCTGTGGTACTATCGCGCCATGTTCGGTTACTCCCCTATCCCCGAAGTGAGCGTTACGGAAGCGGCGGCGCGCATCGGCGCGGACGGACACGTGCTCGTGGACGTGCGTAGCCCTGAAGAGGTCGCGATGCTCGGCATCGAAGGGGCGCGGAACGTGCCGCTTGAGCTCATCGCGCAAGCGGCGGACGAGCTCGCAGGATTCGATAGCGTGCACGTCGTCTGCCGCTCCGGCTCTCGGAGCGGCGCGGCGGTGCAGATGCTCCACGCGCGCGGCGTACGGCACGCGAAGAATGTCGCCGGCGGCCTTATCGCCTGGGAAGCGGCCGGGCTTCCGACGCGCATTCCCTAGCGCTGATTTTCGGAACTTCCGCACGCGCGAGCGCGGTATTCAAAAACCCCCGGGACGACTCGCGTCCCGGGGGTTCTGCAAAATCGGCTGTGGGCTTCATATTGGTTCCGTCATCGCGGAACCGACCTTGGTACCGCCGCACTCGAGGACCAAGAGCCCGACGCGGATTTCGCCATCTTCGTCGCCGCCCGATTCGGCGAAGTCGGCAAGCACCGAAACGAAGATGTTATCCAGCTGGAACGTCTTGTACACCGCCCCGGCATACCCGTCTTCGTCGTCCCCAGCCGCCGCGTGCACGTCTTCGAGGCGTGCTTCGACGGGAGACCGGCCGGCTGCGAGCAGCCGGCCGCCCACCTTCTGGACGATGACGCAGACGCCGACGCGTTCTTCGCCGGTGCCGCCGTGACTGCCGTAGCACCGGAATGCGCGTTCGATGACATCGCGCACCTTGTCGACGAATGCCTCGATATCCAGCTCTTCCTTCTTGTCCGTGCGCAGGTCGCGCAGGACCTGGCTTGCGACTTTCGCCATTCCCTATCCTCCTCTAAACAGCCCGTCAATGAGCAAGGCAGAGACTATACCACAGTCCGGAGGGCGCGGTCATTCATGTCGTGCAGCGCGACGATGAAGAGGCTCTCGCTCCAGCCCAAGGGGGTGTTGTCGTTATGTTCGGGCGAATTGGAGTAGTAGAGCTCGGGTTCGCCCTCTTTCGTCACCGTCGCTTTCGCCTGCTCGAGGAACTCCTTCGCCTTCTCCGCATTGCCGAGCTTCTCATAGATGATGGCGAGCCAGGAGAGGCCGAAGGTCCACTCCGCTTCCTCCGAGACGCCGTCTTCGTTCCTGTTGTAGTAGCGGTCGCCCTTGTAGCGGATGACGCCGCGCTCGCGCAGAAGATGGTATTCCACGTTCTCAAGGATGCGCGTGCGCTCTTCTTCGTTCACGACGCCGTACGGCCAGACGAGCGACAAGAGCGCGAGGTCTACGAACTTCTGCTTCGACTCGCGCGGCAGGAGCTTGTGGAGGAACGCTTCACCCTTCTCGATGAGTTCGTCAGGCACTTCGATGCCCGCGACGCCTTTCACGCTCGAGAGCCCCGCAAGGCACGCGCCTACGGAGGACGCGTGCAGCTCCTCATTCTCCTCCCACATGCCTGAGTCCGCGTCGTGCCAGTATTCGAGCGTGGAAAGGTACCAGACCAATTTCTGCACGACGCGGCGGTCGTCATCACCCGAAAGCAGCACGCCGGGCTGGCGCTTCTCAAGCTCCCCTATCTCGAAGAGGACGCAGCCGATGGAATCGTTCTGCTTGTTCCCCCACTCTTCCCAGTATTCGTCGAAGGTTTCCGGATGGTAGCGCGGATGGATGTATTCGTACGTGTGCTCGGGTTTCTTCGCTATCGCGTGGTCGATCTTGTATTCGTGCTTCTTGAAGATGTCGAGGATGGCGCGGTACGTCTTCGCCACGGTGGCGTAGTCGCCGAGCACTTCGAACGCGAGGCATTCGTAGAAATTATCGCGAAGCCACGCCTTGTCATAGCCGGTCTCCACGTTCTTCTTCGACGCCGCGAAGAGGCCGGAAGCGTACTGAAGCTTCTCCAGGATGGCAAGGTGCTGCGCGACGAGCGCGTCGCGGGTGAGCGTGCGTTGCATGCGTACGATTCTATCACCGCGCGAGCGCGGCTGGAAAGGAAAAGCGGCCGGAGCAGTGCTCCGGCCGCAGGTTACGAAAGACCGCGCAGTTAGGACGCGGCCTCGCGCATGATGCGCGCGATTTCCTCGTCCGTGCGTCCGGCAATCTCATCGCCGTGCACGAAGCGGAATGCGCGCACGCCCTGGTTCACCACCATGGGCGCGCCATCCTGCGTCGGGAAGCCGAGCTCGCGCGCTTGTCGCAGCATGGCCGTCTCCCCGGCGCGCAGCCGCACGTCGGAAACGATGAGCGAAGCGTTCGCACTCGCGAGGAGCTCCGCTGCGGACTTGCGATTCTCCGTGACGGACGCGTCCGTCACGGGAAGCGCCATATCGCCGATGGTCGAGTATTCGTCGAGCGGCGACGCGGCGTCGTCTATGACGGAGACCACCGCGTCCATCTTCGGCAGGAGTTCCCCGATGCGCTCCCTTCCGCCGCCTTCGGCTATCCCGCGATGGAAGTGCGCGTTCACCGCGTCGGCAAGCTCTCGCGCCTTCGATTCGGTGCGGTTCAGGATATGCACGTGCGCGCTCGCGTCCGCGAGCGCGAAGGCGATAGCCCGTCCCGTTCCGCCCGCGCCGAGCATGAGCACCTGCGCGCCGAGAAGTTTCTTCCCGACCGCAAGGAGCGCGGACGCGAGGCTCTCTGCGTAGCCGATGCCGTCGGTGTTGTCGCCGACGAGCCTCCCGTCCGCCTCGCGGCGGATGATGTTCACCGCGCCTATCGCTTTCGCGAGCGGCGTGGCGCCGTCAAGATGCGGGAGTACGCATTCCTTGAATCCGGAACCTGAGCCGCCGCCCGCATACTTCGGGTCGCGCCGGAACGAATCGACGATATCGCCGACCGACGCAGGGCTTCCGACGACCATCGCCATCGCCGCGTCCATGCCGAACGCCCGGTAGAGGGCATTCCACATGGCTGGCGTCTTGCCCGGATAGTCGTGGTCTATGGGCGTGAGCGTGTAGCGCGCATAGCGCGAAAGCTCCGCGTCCGACTGCGGATTATCCGGCGGCGCGCCGGCGAAGATGAGTGATGGATGAAGCATGGCGTTTCCTTTCTCCAGAACCGATACCGAGTCACCGGTATCGGAAGGTCGTCCGCGTCACGAGCGCGTCATCCGCGAAAGCGGACAGCGGCAGGTTGTAGACGAGCCCGAGGTGATACCTGAGCGACTCCCGGTCGCACACGTCGGGCGTCGAACCGGCGAAATCTTCCGGAACGAGCCGCCCGATGGGACGTACCGTAACCGAACGTACTTCGACCGGCACGGAAAACCCTTCGACGAGCTGTCCGAGTACGCCCGCCCAGTCGACGCCGGGATTCTCGATGATGCGGATCCGAAGCGTTTCGCCGACGGAAAACCCTTTCGGGTCTCCGCTGAGGCGCTTTCCGGGACGGAATATGGTCGTAAGGCGCCGGTCCTCGACGAGGCCGGCGTACACCTTGCGCAACCATATCTCGTCGCGGGGTCCTGAGGTGCAGGGCACGAGCATGGCGGTCTCTCCAATGTACTGGCTGGCTTCTACAAGATAGTACACGAAAGCGCGCGGTATTCCATGAGCCGTCCGTCTCCGTTTCCCGGCACACGAACTTCGTTCTCCACTCCCGAAGGCTTCGCGGCGCCTGGCGGTGCTATGCTTGGGCTGAATGGAGAGCATAACCGAAACATGCTATGTCGATTCACTTCGAGTGGACGCATGAACTGTCCGTCGGCGAGGCCACGATAGACGAGCAGCACCAGCGGCTGCTCGCGCAGCTGAACGCGGTCATCGACGCCATGGCGCTCGGCTCCGGTTCCGAAAAGATTCCGGAGGCGCTCGCTTTCTTCGAACGCTACGTGAACGAGCATCTCGCGTATGAGGAGGCGTACATGCTGCGGCGCGGCTATCGCGAGATAGAAGAGCACAAGGTGCAGCATCAGGCGTTCAGGGATACCTACGCCGATTTCAAGCAGAAGTTCGATTCCGGACTGACCCCGGACAAGATACTTATCGATATGGAAGTGTTCCTCGGCGAATGGTGGCTCGAGCACATCGGGCATGAGGATAAGAAGTACTATCTCGAGCTCGGCGTGGATACGGGAAAAGGATAGGTTCGAGCGCCGGAAGGCATGCATTGACTCATCAGCTTTGATGATGCACAATATGCACGAAACCTGTTCTCACGAAAGGAGGGCTCGCGATGAGCGAACCGCAACCGGGCGCATTCGAGGAGTGCGCCGACATGACGCATGAATGGATGGTGCGCCGTCCGTTCAGGCGCAATGGGAAACTCGTTTCCGTTCACGCATGGCAGGTTCCCTGCGGGGGAAATTGCGCCACGGCGAAGCTCGCCATCACGATAAGCGGCGAGCGTGCGCACGAAGCGGACGTTCCGTTCCCCATGCCGTGCGGGAAGGTGACGCTTCCCTACCAGGTGTACCTGCTCTCGACGCAGCCGGACTACGTGGCGCCGCAGTACCAGCCGTACATGCTGGAATTCGCACGGCACTGCCCGGACTTCTCGGAAAAGGCCGTGCAGGTGTACTGGTCGGAAGCACCCTTCTGAAACTCGCACGGGGCAGCCGCCGCCGAAATCGAAAAGTCGATGGAGGCGGCTTTTCTTTTACAATGCGAGCGGCTACGGCTGCGGCGAGACGAGCACCGCGGAAACGACGATGCGCTTGTCGTACAGCCGCTTATCCTTGAGCCAATCCCCCGCGCAGGTGATGAGTTCGAGCCGCGCGGTGGAGTCGCCCTTGAATACGTCCGCGGTCGCGGCGTCATACGCGTACGTCTTCGCGCCGGTGACGCGGAAATCGAGGATGGTTCCCTGCGCGTTCACCACTTCCACCGTGTCCCCCGCCTTGAGCGTTCCGAGCTTGTAGAACACCGCTTCCGGCACGTATCTGCCGTCGAGGTGTCCATCGATGACCGCGTTGCCCGGGTTCCCCGGAATCGGTCCGCCGCTGTACCATGCGACATCGGTGAAATTCGAAGGGATGCCGAGATCGCCCGTCGCCGTGAGGCCGACCTCTTCGATCTTCGCGGATACCCCTATCGCGGGAATGATGAGCTTGACCGGCGGCGCGTCGGCGGAAGATGCGGCAAGCGCCGTCTTCGCTCCGACATCCGCAAGCGGCGTCATCGAAAGCACGGGCGCGCGAAGCAGCATGGACGCGCTCATGCCCGCGAATCCGGCGGCGACGGGCAGGATGAGCACCGCCGCGCTCGCGAACATCCTTTTCTTACGAGAGTCTGTCCGTACTTCGGGAGGCATGGAAGCCGTCTACCGCTGCCCGTACCCGCCGCCGGTATTCGGGAGACCCGGCGTCGCGCCGCTTGCAAGCACGTTCACGGAGCAGGACGCGCTCGCGGTGCCGCTTTGCACCGTTACCGTCTTCGTGCCGATGCTCGCGTAATTGGCGATGAAGCCCGTGCCGTAAGGATTCGTAACGGTGAGGTCCGGAGCCGACCAGGTATAGGTGCCGTTTCCGCCGTTTGCCGTGAAGGTGACGGCGGTGCCGAGCGTGACGCTCGCGCTTGACGGGTAGCAGGCGAGGGTTCCGCCTACGCTCGAACCGATGACCGAAATCGTGCACCCGGCAGTCTGCCCGGAACTTGAAACGTGTACGGTGTACGTACCCGGGCTCGGATAGCTCACGGTGAATTGCGTACCGGTGGGATTCGTGATGGTGAGGTTATCGCCGGACCAGTAGTACGAACCGTTCCCGCCCGATGCCGTGAGAACCGCTTTCTGATTTATGCCGACCGTCTGCGTGACGGGAGCACAGGCAAGCGGCGTGACCGTCTGCGCGAACCCGACGCTTCCGAGCGTCAGTCCCGCGACCGCAAGAGCGGATACGAGAGAAAGAGCAGCGTATTGTCGAGATATCTTCATAGGTCTTCTAGTGGGTTACTTACCTTTGAAGCCGTACGGGCGCCGGAATTCTTACCGGTCGGGCCTGTTCCGCGACCCAGGTTCCGGAGGAGGGCGGCTCCCTGAAGCATACCACCGGGAGCACCGGCGTACAGATGCGAGCCCGAGGGCAGGGCTCGCTATCCACAGACGGGTAGCAAGGGCTTGTCCCGATATACTGTGAGTGTCTCGCATATTATTAAATTATCAATCGATTAGCATGTCAAAGAAGGCAGTCTTGGCATTCGGAATTATCGGGTTGCTAGCATCCGCAAGCGCGGCATTCGCACAGACGACGGACACCGCTCCGGCACCGGGGACCGCAGCACAGCCGGTGGTGTTGCAAGTGAATAAGAGCGGAGGCGTTCTCTTGCGCGGTACGGTGAGTTCGGTCGCTTCCGACTCGGTAACGGTGAAGAGTTGGGGCGGCGATTGGACGGTGAACGTCTCCTCGGCCGCTTCGGTGCTTCCGCGGGGTGCAGCACTCTCAAGTTTCCAGGCGGGCGACTTTGTCGGCGTACAGGGTACGGTTAACGGAAGCGCAGGCTGGACGGTGGACGCGACCCTGATCCGCGACTGGACGGCGCGCCAGGCGCTAAATCAGCAGATCAAGACAAACGTGCAGGCGGTGCATACGACCATGGCGAACGGCCCTCGGACGATCCAAGGTACGCTCTCCGCTCTCGACGCAGCGGCGCAGACGTTCACGCTCACGAACTCGACGGGTACGGCGTATTCCGTTTCGCTCGCTTCGGGCGCGAAACTTCTCGCACAGAATTGGGCAACGCTCGACTTCAGCAAAGTCCAGAATGGCGATACCGTGCGCGTGTACGGCACGGTTTCCAGCTCGGCCATAACGGCGTCAATCTTCCGGGACGTTTCGGTGAAATAGGCATCCGCCTGATAATCGCGGTCGCAGGCCACAGGCCTGCGACCGCGATTCATATGCAGGAACGTTCCGGCACGAATCTCTCTGCTTATACATCCGGGCGAAAACCGTTATAATCGCTGCCTATGTCGCCACGCTATCTTCCGGTCTTCGCTTCGCTTCTTGCCGCGGCATTCCTCGGTACCTACCTTTCGAGCCTCCACGCCGAGGCGCTCATGCGAACGCAAGCGCCCGCCGTGGAAGACGTAGCACGATACGCGGAAGTCTCCACAACCTCGCGAGCGGCGGCGCCCTCCGCCGCTTCGCGGACGGCGCTCATCCCGATACTCGTCTATCACATCGTGCGTCCGAGCTATCCGAGCGATAGCGCCGCGGTGCGCTCGCTCGCCCTCACGCCGAAGGTTTTCGATGCCGAGATGCTGCACCTTCGGGAGGCGGGGTACCATGTCGTGCGCTTCCGGGACCTTGAAGCATACTTCGCCTCCGGCACTCCCCTTCCCGCGCTGCCCGTCATCATCTCGTTCGATGACGGATGGAGCGACCAATACGCGTACGCGTTTCCCATCCTCAAGAAATACGGATATCCGGCGACCTTCTTCGTGTTCACGAACGCCATCGGTCATCGCGGCTTCCTCTCCTGGACCGACCTGCACGCCATGCTTGCCGCCGGCATGGACATCGGCGACCACACGCGCTCCCACCCATTCCTCACGTCCATCACGGATGCCGCGCAGCTCTGGAGCGAGATAGACGGAAGCAAGCTCCTGCTCGAGCAGGAGCTCGGGGTTCCGGTGAACGAATTCGCGTATCCGTTCGGACAGTACGACCCCGCCATCGTGGCGCTCGTCCGGAAAGCGGGATACAAGAGCGCGCGCGGAGATTTCTACAGCGGCAGCCAGTCATCGGACCGCCTCTTCGGATTGAGCGCGATGAATGCGCCCACGACCACGGCCCGCTTCACGGAGCTCTTCCCGCGAAACGGAATCGGCGCGTGCCGGCGCGCGGCGCCCGCCTGCTGACATTTCTCGATGTTCGTGGTATTATGCGTCCATGAGAACGCCGGACCGCGACCGAGAGCGCAGCGAGAAGAAGCGCACCCGCGCTGACTTCCTGAAGCAGTACAACGAGAGCCTGCCGAGCTCGTTTCCGCGCGCCACGCCCGCGCTCCTCGCCGAGTTCCGGAAGGCTCACGCGGGCCTTTTCCCCCGCGGGAACGAGTGGACGCTCGACGTGCATCGCAAGAAGCTGATGGACTGGCTCTCCTCCCACGCCGCGGCTGTGGCGGTGGAGTGATTTCCGCCTATTGACGAATCTCTGCCCGTATGGCAGACTAGCCCCATCAACCAGAGCTGGATCCAAAGGAAGTCGGGATCGAGCTTCTCTTTCGGCGTCTGAATTGATACTTAGGAAAAATCATTCACCACGTCATGCAGCAAGGAACTGTAGCGAAGAAGACGGACAAGGGGTTCGGCTTCATCAAGGTTGACGGCTCGCCGGCTGGCGGCAAGGACCTTTTCTTCCATTCCAACGAGCTCCAGAACGTTTCGTTCGACGAGCTTCAGGAAGGCGACAAGGTTTCGTTCGAGGTCGGGGACAGCCCCAAGGGCCCGAACGCCATCAACGTCAACAAGATCTAACCGGTCTTTGCAAAAGGCGCCCGCTGTCGCGGGCGCCTTTTGCTATGCGGATGACGCAAGCCGGAGCGCGAACTCCCGCACCTTCCCTTCGATGAGGTCGCGGGCGACGGCGTGCGTCACCTCTTTCCGGTCGCCGGGGTCGGGAACGTCCCATCGCTCCACTTTCGGAGAGTGAAGGAGGAAGTCCGGCGTCGGCACTGCGGGCTCCATGAGCACGATGACGTCCGCCCAGTCCGCCATCTCCGCGGTCACCTGCCGCATGACGCTCGCGGACATGTCGAGCCCGACTTCGCGCATCGCGTCGATAGCGTTCATCGAGAAGGAGGCCACGAGCTTCCCTTCCCGCTCCAGCAGGACGGCGGTCCCCGCGGTGCGGATGCCCGCCGAAGGGACGAGCGCGTGCAAGAAAGCCGCAGCCATAGGGCTGCGGTTCACATTGCCTTCGCATACGAACAGCACGTTCATGAGCGCAGCATACTACTTCCCGCTGAAAACGTAGAGCGTGAGGTCGCAGGGACACTCGGCCGGCGCGTTCTTTCCTCCCGCCTTGAAGACGGATTCGTAGCCGACAATGAGGACCGCGCCTCCCTTCCGATACGCGGTGATGCCGCTCCCCGGACCGTTCGCCGCCAGGTTGATATCTTCCGTCCAGCCTGCCGCTTCGAGCTTCTGCTGGTAGTACCGCTCGAAAGGCGCGAAGAGCGCGGCGAGGTCCGTCACGTCCTTCTTCGGTTCCGCCGCCGCCTCGTAGCCCGAGAACGAAGAAGCGCCTGCGGAAAACGAGGCCGCTTCCGCAGCGCCCCACAGGGCGCTCGGATAGAGCGGATACGCGTCGGCAGTGAGCGGTCCCGGCGCGGGTTGCGCCGCCTCGGGCGCGCTTCGCGGAGAAAGGCGGGAAGCGAAAAAGAGGGAGCCGGCTATTCCGGCGGCCACAAGGAGGATGAGGCACGCCGCGACGATGTTCCTCTTTCTCATCGGGAGCAGTATAGCGCACCCGACCCTGCGGTATCATGGAACGCGATGGCCAAACCCGAAGGTCCGGAGAAGCCGATACCGCTTGGGGAAGCTCGGCTCAAGAAGGAAGAGCGGGAGCGCAGAAAATCGCTCGGCGTCTCTTCCGACGATTCGTTCATCTACCCGGAACGCAGGCGCACGATGACGCCGGAGGAGGCGCTCGCGCTTTCGCGGGAACTTATCGCGCGCCTTTCCGACGAATCCGCGCTCGTGCGCGAAGTGGAGGCGTATGAACGTCGGAGGGCGCCCGGCATCTCGGCATTAGCGGACGGGACGAACATGCGGGCGTTCACGCGAAAATCTCTCGCGGGTCAGCGTGAACAATCCGCATACTCCTCGATGAAGCATCTGCTTGGCGTCTTCGAGGAGTACAAGCGGAATCCGCTCCACTACTACCCCACCATACTGCTCGCCTCCGCGGAGGAGATAGTGCGGCGCCTTGACGTCAAGCCGAAAGGGCCGGAAGACGGCGAAGCATAGCGGCCGATGACTCTCGCGGCATGCGCTCTCTATCCGTCCTTCATCGGACGGGCGTCTTCCGTTTTCCGCTGGTATACTGCGCTCGCATGACGTTTCCCTTCTTCGCTCGCATGACGCTTGCGAACCGGCTCACGGCTGCCGGCTTCATCGTACTGCTCGCCGCGCTCGCGGGCGGCGGCCTCTACGGGTACGAAAGAATCTCCGCGCTTTCAGAGCAGGTCGTGACGCTCGATTCGAAACTCGCGTCCACCACCGCGCTCCTTGATACGAACATCGCGGAAACGAACGCTTCCCTCTCGATCCAGCTCCAGAAGGACAAGCAGAACCTTGCGGCGCAACTCGACGGCGTCCAAACGCAGGTGAGCAGCGTCACCGGAACCCTCACCGACATCCAGAAGCTCTCGCAGCTTGACCCGCAGCTTTTGAAGAAGTACTCCAAGGTGTACTTCCTGAACGAGAACTACGCGCCTGCGAATCTCACGCTCATCCCCGCGGCCGATGACTATGCGGCGAACCGGCCCGAACAGTTCCTCACCAAAGCGTGGCCGTTCCTCGGCAACATGCTGAACCAAGCGCAAGCGGACGGCGTGCCGCTCTATGTCGCGAGCGCCTACCGTTCCTTCGGCACGCAAGCGGCGCTCAAGAGCGAGTACACGGTCACCTACGGCGCGGGCACGGCCAACCAGTTCTCCGCGGATCAGGGCTACTCCGAGCACCAGCTCGGCACCGCGGTCGACCTCATCACCACGGGCATGGGCGGCGAGCTGTCCCAAGCATTCGACCAGACGAAAGCGTATGCCTGGCTCGCCGATAACGCATACCGGTACGGCTTCGAGCTTTCCTACCCGAGGGGAAACGCCTACTACGTCTATGAGCCATGGCACTGGCGCTTCGTCGGCGTCGCGCTCGCCACGTACCTTCACGACAACGGACTGCATTTCTACGACCTCGACCAGCGCGTCATCGACACCTATCTCCTCACGATATTCGACGGCACGAGCGCGCAACCGGCGACGACCACGCCGATGCTCTAGAGCTCATTCCAAAAGCGGCTCGAGGCGCGCGGTTCGGAAGCGAACTCCCGTTAGGCTTCCGAACCGCGCGTTCCTTGCCGGAAGCTTTGAAATGAATTCCCGGCGGCTATCCACACGGCATCCGCCACGCCCACGTTCAAAGCCGCATAATGGGAGCAGCCTTACTTCCCTAACCCTTCCGTATCCATGGCGCAACAATCGCGAATCGTCCTTGCGGCGACGGCACTCCGCCTCTTACTCGGCTGGTACATGTTCATAGACGGCTTACAGATACTGCTCACGCCCGGATGGAGCGCTTCCGGCTTCCTGCTTGGCGCGCAGTCCTTCCCCGCTTTTTATGCATGGTTCGCGCTTCCGATGAACAGCTGGTGGGTGGATCCGCTTAACTCCTGGGGCATCACGCTCATCGGCGCGGCGCTCCTTCTCGGCGTCGGCGTCCGCTTCGCTTCCTGGGCGGGCGCGCTCATGATGCTGCTCTATTACTTCCCGCACTACGCCCTGCCGGTGGTACCCCACGGCTACGTCGTCGAAGAGCACATAATCTACGCCGCCGCCTTCGTACTGTTCGCGGTCCTGCCCGCGGCGGGAGAATTCGGTCTCGCGAAATACCTGCGCCGCACGTTCCTCGGACGCATCCCGGTCGTCGGCGCGCTCCTCTAAACTAAAAAGGCCGGCACCCGTGCCGGCCTTTTCTTATTCACGTTACGCTCCGCTACGCGTGCGCCTTCGACACGCGCATCACCTGTAGCACGATGTCGCGCGGCGTCTTGGCGACGGCGACCGCGCCGGCATCCCGCAGCTCCCGTTCGGAGCGATACCCGTACGCAACGCCGACGCAGGGGATGCCGCAGATATCCGCCGCGCGCACGTCATGTTCGGTGTCGCCGACCATGACGGCGCGATGCGCGGGAAGCGATAGGGCGCGAAGCGCGTCATAGAGCGCCTCACGCTTGTCGAGGCGGGCATGCTGCGTGACGCCGCATACCGCGTCGAACATCGGCAGCAGGCCGTGATGCGCGATGAGGCTTTGCGCCGCCGAAGTCCCCTTCGCCGTCGCGATGGCGGTGCGGTATCCGGCTCCGCGCAACTGGCCGATGGTTTCCGGTATGCCCTCGTACACCTCGCCGATGAATTGCCCGACGCTGCGCTGGTGTTCGCGATAGTGGTGTACGACGCTGTCGACATGCCTTTGATGTTCCGGCCCGAGATATTCCGAAAACGTGGCGGCAAGCGGCTTGCCCATCCCCCGCCGGACCGTCTCAAGGGGAGGCGGAGGCTGGCCTACCGCTTCGAATGCCGCTTTCATGGATGCGAAGATTCCCGGGAGGGAATCGACGCAGGTACCGTCGAGGTCGAACAGGACCCCGCGCGCGTGCTCTGTCATTGTCGTGACTCCTCGTGCCTGTCAGTGATGGAAAGATTCCGCTGCCGTTATAGCACGAACGGTACGCGCATCAACCGGGCCGATGCTTCACGCAGCGGCATCCGGACGCCTTTATGTACTCGTCGAAATACTCTTTCCCGTAATCGTACGTAAACTCCTCGCCCGGCCGTATGGAGCGGCGCGCTTCTATGAAGACGCGCCCCTTCCGGATTTCCGCTTCGCAATTCGGGCGGCAGGAATGATTGATGTATCCCGCGACGTTCATCTTCGGCTTGCCGTCGAGCGTCTTCCTCGAATTCACCTCGAACAGGTACTTGCTCCGGCTCGTGTACGCTTCCGCGTTCGAGATGACGCGTCCCACGTATTCGATGACGACCTCCCCCTTCCGGTACGGCCGCGTCGCGAAAAGCCCGAGGCCCGCGCTCGCGCGCTTCACGACGACCCCTGCCGGATACTCCGGCTTCATGCGACGCGCGGGAGACATGTCTTTCAGTGTCCGTCCGCCTTGGACGCGGGAAGCGGCTTGGCCTCCGCCTTGAGCACCTTATTCTCCGCTTTCACCGCTTCCTCCGCAACCTGGCGCTTCACGGAGAAGCCGAACAGCGAGAAGACGACGGTCGCGAAGAGCACGATGCCGACGACGTTTATGAGGAAGAGCAGGAACGAGTTCGCGAATACCGCCCAGTTGAAATGCGCGAGACCGACGCCCGCGACCGCCAAGGGCGGCACGAGCGAGACGGAGATGGCGACGCCCGGGAGCATCTCGTTCAGGTTCGGCTTCGTCATGGCGAATGCCGCCGCGAATCCCGCGATGCCGGCGACGAGCGCATACATGAGGCTCGGCACGCTCTTCGTGACGATGCCGATTGCAGCAAGATTCGTGCCGGTGAAGAAGACGCCGATGACGATGGCCGCGGCGAGCGCGAAAAGCACGGACTTGCCGAGCGTGTAGAGGGAACGCGCGAGCAGGGGTCCGTCCGAAAGAACGATGCCGAGCGCGAGCGACAGGAGCGGATAGAGCATCGGCGCGATGAGCATGCTGCCGATGAGGACGACGGAACTGTCGACGAGGACGCCTACGGTGGCCATGGCGATGGCGAGCATCATCATGAGGAAGAAATCCTGCCGCGGCGACGCGTGCTGGATGATGCGCTCGATAGCGTCCGCCTTCTCCTCCCCCGTCACGTTCCGGAATAGCTTCTCGAACATGTCCCAAGTATACCCTATCGCGCGCCGGCGTGTGAGGCTTCCCTCGCTCCGCCGGAGAGCGGAACCAGGTGTCCCACGAACGCATCAAGCGATTCGTCCCACGAATAGCGGAGCGCCTTCTCCCGACACGCCTCGCGCGAAAGCGAAAGGCATGCGCGCGCCGCCTTCGCGAGGTCGCCGTCCTTCGCGAGGATGCCGTCCGTCCCGTCCGTGATGATGTCCTTCGGACCCATGACGTCGTAGGCGGCGCACGGTATGCCGCACGCGAGCGCTTCCGCGATGACGAGGCCGAAGGTTTCCGTCCGCGAGGGCATGACGAGCACGTCCACCCGCGAGAGCCATTCGACGAGCTCCCCTCCCTTGCGATAGCCGATGAACTTCGCGGCGTCGCCGTAGCGCCTTTCAAGGCGCATCCGGGCCGGACCGTCGCCGATGACGAGCTTCGTGCCGGGAAGCGGAAGCGAGAGGAATTCTTCAGGACTCTTCTCCACGACCACGCGCCCGAAGAACGCGAAGACCGGTTCCGGAAGTTCGGGAACCGTCGGACGCGGGTCGCGCGTGAAGAATTCCGTGTCGATGCCGAAGGGTACGAGGACGACACGAGCGAACCGTTCCGCCTGGAGCGTCTCGCATAAGGACGGCGTCGCGGCGAACACCGCTGCGGACGGCCGGTGGAATCGGCGCAGGTACGCGCGCGCGAGCGGGCCGACGCCCGGCACGCGCATGCCCGCGTACATATCGAAGCGCGTATGGTACGACGTGGTGAACGGCACGCCGCGGCTCACGCAGACGCGGCGCGCGGACAGGCCGAGCGGCCCTTCGTCCGCGATATGCACGAAATCCGGACGTTCGCGTTCGAGCATGCGCGCGAACGGCCGAGCGGCGGAAAGCGCGACCGCGAGTTCCGGATAGAACGGCATGGGCACGTGCCAAAAGAGCCGCGGATGCGCCACGGCCACCTCGACGCCCTTGCCGGGAAGGCGCTGCGCCATCTCTTCGGCCCACCTAGCGACGCCGTTTATGTCCGGCGGATACGTATCCGTGACGAGCAGGAGCTTTTTCATGTGCGCGGGTCGGATTCCTTCCACTCGATGAGACGCCCCGCCTTAAGCTCCATGGGATCCGCGCGGCGTATGAATCGGCGGTTCCCCTTCGGCACGAGCGGGTAGTGCGTGAGCGCGTCGAGCTTCTCATCGAGCCACCAGAGGTCCTCCTGCGCCGTTACCCACGCGGTTCCGAAACGCGAGAGGTCGAGGAGGCGCGAATAGCTCTCGAGCGTCTTCTCGCCGTTCGCGTTCATGAACCATTCGTGGAAGTACGAGAGCGCGAGCTCGCGCGGCGTGCGGTATACCGGGTCGCGGAACCGTATCGTCGCATGATTCGTCTTCGATATGAGGCCCCAGTGCCCGCCTCGCTTGTAGAGCGCGACGACATGGTCATCGTCCCCGCGCCCTTCCCTTGCCTTGAGGTCCATAAGCAGCGGCGGCTCGCCGTGGAGCCAGAGCGCCGCGGCGGCCAGGAGCGCGCCTTCGATGCAATGCGCCCGCCGCTCCTTTAGGACGCGGCGCGGGGACTGGTGCGTGTCCTTCCCCTTCTCGAAATTCATGGGGATGGCGTCGAGGAAGTCCTGTATCTTTATCGGCGTATCGAGCGCGCATAGAACGCGCAGCTCTTGCGGAGAAAGCCCGAGCGAGTCTGCGGACATGTCTATCAGTATACGCGATTGCCGCCGCTTGACTTTGCGCCGGGGAGGACTAGATTCCCTTGGTCGGCACATGCTGACGGCTCATTCACCATCAACCGAGAAGGAGGGAAAGCGGCATGCCCGCACCTATCGACCCGAGACTTGAGAGCGTAGCGCGAAAGACGGGAATATCCGTCCCGAAATGGGAAGCCATGCTCCGTAGCGCGACGGAGACCGTCTGCACGGCGCAGACCATCGACGGCGCTCGACGCTATTTCGACCGCGCGGCGGCGGATACGCCGGCGCAGTACGCGGGACGCGAGTGCGTGAAGACGCTCGCGCTTCGCATCGCCGAGACGTGCAGGAACTTCGGCGAGCTCCTCGACGCATTCCACTATGCGGACGGCGCGTCCCATGAGGGCGCGGTCGCCATCGCGAAACGGCTCATCGCATCCGCTTCCGACACGAGCCAGGCGGCGACCGCATGCACTGCGCTTCGCGCGCATTTCGCGGAAACGGAACTGCAAGCGGACGCTATCGCGCGCTGGAACGAACTGTCTTCCATCGAAGCGAATGCGGCGAAGACGTTCAACGACGCGCTTGCCGCGTACGAGGCGGCGCTCTCCGGAAGCGCGGGCGAACGCATCGCGCGCGAGCGCATGGCCGCGTTCGCCGGAACTCCCGAAGAGCTCCGCATGACGCTCTGCCGCACGCATCCCGGAAGCGACGAGGAGTTCACCGTCGCGCGCCGGCTCTGGAAGATGATTCCGGCCTGACGCGCCGCTTCCGTTCGTTTCGTTCGCGTGACTCGATGGCGCCCCCGTGGCGCCATCTTTTTTATGCGATGACGAGTTCGCGCGGATGCTCCGAAAGCTTCTCGCATCCGTCCTCGGTCACGAGCACGACGTCTTCGATGCGCACGCCGCCGTGCTCCGGATGGTAGAGGCCCGGCTCGACAGTAACCACGTTCCCTGCCGTAAGCGTTCCGGAAGCGTGCGCGCCCATGCGCGGCGGCTCATGCACTTCAAGGCCGAGACCGTGTCCGAGTCCGTGTATGAACCCGGGCACCGAATCAGGCGTAGCCTCGCCCGCGCCGAACCCGCTATCGCGGATGACGGCCGCAGCGGCTTGGTGCGCATCCTTCCCCTCTACGCCCGCGCGGATAGCGGCGAATCCCGCATCCTGCGCTGCCGCGACTGCCGCGTACATGCGAGCCGCGGTCTCGCTTGGTTCCCCTTTCACGTACGTACGAGTCATATCCGCGAAGTACCCGGTCCGGACAGAACGCGGGAAGATGTCGCAGACTATCGTCGCGTGCGGCCGGACAAGGCCCTCGCCCGCGTGATGCGGCATCGCCGCATGCGCGCCGGAGGAGATGATGATGCCGTCCGCATTCTCCATGTCCGCATCGAAGAGCACCCTGCCCGCTTCGCGCTTCAACCGCTCGCTCGTGAGCGGCTCGCCCTTCCACCGGAGCGCCGCGCCGTCTATCGCGGACTCGCGCAGGATCTCTTCGATGCGCAGGAACGCGAGCGCGGTGCGCGCGCAGCTTTCGCGGATGGCGGCGACCTCTTCCGGCGACTTCACCGCGCGCTCCGGAAGAAACGGGTCGGCGACGCGAAGCCGCGCGCCGTCCGCGCGAAGCGCATCCGCCATATCGAGCGGCAGATGCGCGGAGACGCTCAAGTCCGTTCCGGGCGGTCCGTAGCGCGCGAGGATGCGCTTCGCGAGCGCGTGCGGCGAAGCTCCCGCGCCCGCAGCGCGCGCTTTCTCCATAAGAGGTTCGAGCGGCACGGCGGTCACGCCCTTCTTCCCGTGCTCCCGGAACGAGCCGATCTCGAGCACGGAGAGGAACGCGAATGCCCCTTCCCCGTTCTCGACGCAGAAGAAGGGGTCGGCCACCGCCGTGCCGACAAGGTAGCGCATGTCGGCATCTTTCGTGCTCGCGTAGTGGAATCGCGCCATGCGGCCCATTGTACCTCGTTTGACAAACGTCTTCCGTGCGATTAAATGACCGCCTGACGGCCGATGTCGGCCGTCAAGACATTCGCTTCGGAGGGTGTACATGATGCAGATAAGAGCGGTCCCGGGACCGCGCTCGCTCGTCGCCGAAAGGCTCGTGTTCGTTCATAACGGGGTCGTCGTCTCGGCGCGCAGTACGAACCTGTGCGCCAAGGTCGACGACATCAAGGTCAGTCTCATGGAGCAGCAGCATGAACTGCTGTTCCTCGTCGCGCGGAAAGCCGGAAGGCCCGTCACGCACCGCGTGCGCTTCAACCGCGACGGCGCTGAAGTGGCGGGCGAACCCGTCTCGCTCACCACGGCGGCGTCGCTCGCCAAGAACCTGCGCGAAGCGGGCGGCGCCATCGTCGTCGACCGCGATGCGAAGACGCTCGTCTTCGCGCCGGACGGCGGATTCCACTGGTCCTGAAAACGACCCGCACATCCTGAATCGAAAGAAGGCCGCTCTTCACCGAGCGGCCTTTTCCTGTCCCGCCGAGACGGGTGCTATACTGCCGGCATCATGGAGCGTCTCGGCGAGAAGTGCGGCGTCTTCGGCGTCTTCGGCCGCGGACTCGACGCGAGCCGCCTCGCCTTCTTCGGACTCTTCGCGCTCCAGCATCGCGGACAAGAGAGTTCCGGCATCGCCTCTTCGGACGGCGAACGCATGCATTCCCATAAGCGCATGGGGCTCGTCGCGCAGGCGTTCACGGAAAAAGACATGCAGAAGCTCGTGGGGCACATGGCCATCGGCCATAACCGATACTCCACGTCGAAGAACTCGACGGTGAAGCACGCGCAGCCGGCGGTGCTCGAAGACCTCGGCATCGCGCTCGTGCATAACGGCAACCTGCCGTCCACGGCCGCGCTTGAGACGTTCCTCAAGAGCAAGGGCGTTTCCGTCCGCTTCCTTTCCGATTCGGAAATGATGCTGCAGGCGATAGGCGTCTACGCGCGCGAAGGACGCACGCTTCCCGAGGCCGTCGCCGCGGCCTTTCCGCTCATGACGGGCGCGTTCTCGCTCCTCATCATGGACAAGACGCAGGTCATCGCGCTCCGCGATTCTTACGGCATCCGTCCGCTCTCGGTAGGCACGCTGAACGGCGGCTTCGTCTTCTCATCGGAGACCTGCGCGTTCCACCCCATCGGCGCGGAATTCCTGCGCGATGTCGCGCCGGGCGAGATGGTCATCGTGGACGAGGGCGGCCTCCGGAGCGAGCGGCTCGCCGAAGGACATGAGCAGCTCGACATATTCGAATTCGTCTACTTCGCGCGGCCGGATTCGCACCTCTCCGGAAAATCCGTGTACGGCGTCCGCGAGAATTTCGGCAAGGAGCTCGCGAAAGAATTCCCGTATCCTGCGGATGTCGTCATCCCCGTTCCCGAAACCGGCATACCGGTGGCGCTCGGCTACGCGAAAGCCTCCGGCGTCCCGTTCGAGACCGGCCTCATCAAGAACCGGTACATCCATCGCACCTTCATCGAGCCCGAGCAGCACATTCGCGAACAGGGCGTGAAGATAAAGCTCACGCCGCTCCCCGAGGTCCTTGCGGGAAAGCGCGTCATCATCATCGACGATTCCATCGTACGCGGTACCACCTCGCGCCAGATCGTGAAGATGCTTTTCGAAGCGGGCGCGCGCGAGGTGGACTTCCTCATCTCATGCCCGCCCGTGCGCTATCCGGATTTCTACGGCATCGATACGCCGAAGCAGGAAGACCTGCTCGCTTCCAAGATGAGCGTGGAAGAGATGCGCGCGTACCTCGGCGCCACGCGCCTCGGCTTCCTTTCCTACGAAGGCCTCATCCGCGCCACCGGCCTTCCGGAAAGCAATTTCTGCACGTCGTGCTTCACGGGCCGCTATCCCATCGACCTTCACGAACGCGCGAAAGAGGTGCGCATTCCGTCGGAGGTGACCGTACCGGAATCTCAGCGGCAATGGTGATACGAAAATAGTCCGGGCCAGCGCACATGCGGGCCCGTTGTGCGTAGGATGCATGAAGTTCCCTGCGTGGGAAGCCGCGTGCCCTGACCTCGTCTCCCTATCCTCCGATATTCTTATCTTAGTCCGGTCGTCCAATGATAAGAATCGCGGGAATCATCGGTATCCGTAGGAGCGGGAGAGACGCTCGCGGTACGCGCGGTCCGGCATGCCGCCGCCGCACGCACGTCTTTACGGACCGAAAATGACGGACGGCGCAGACCCCGGGGTTCTACATGACGCCGCGCAGGAACAAAAGCGGTAGCGTCTATGCATATAGGATAGTCTCGTTTTGAACGAGACGGGGGAATCGTGTCGCATCTGCCCGGTTCAGCTGACCTCGCCGAGGTACGGGATGTCTATGCGCTTCCGGCGCGTCTCTCCACGGAGGAGATTCTTCGCGCGTTCCGGCGAATCGCCCCGCGCACTCCGGTGCGCGGGTTCCGTCATCGCGCGGAAACTGGAAGCCAGGTACACCGCATGCTTGCCGTACCGCGCGGCAAGCGCGTCCACGCGCTCGTACACTTTCGCGAACGCATCGCGGCTCTCGGGCGCGGTGAAGAGGTCCGGCTGCACGGCGCTCGCCTCCCGCAGGTCAAGGAGCGTGACGCCCGTGGCGCGATACCGCTCGCCCCTGCGGAAGACCTCCGGAAACCGCTTCCCTATCTCGCTCAGGAGTTCCTGCGGGACGTTCGTCGCGCACGGAAGCGTAAGCTCGCACACGCGGTAGCGGAAACCGTTCGTCTTGAGGAAGAACGAGGCTTTCGGCGCGGCAAGATTCCACCGGCGCGCCTTCCCGCACGCGTTCTCCGCGTTCTTCGAAAGCTGCGCGTAGACGAACGAGGCGTCGCTCGAATCCGGCGTGAAGGTCTTCGTCTTCTGGATGGACTGATACGTTTCGCGGCCTTCCGTCGTAAGCGCGAGCACCGCTTCGCCGCGGAGCTCCCGCCATATCTCCCGGACCGGCTTGTGCGTGTTCGCGGCAATCCACGCTTCGCCCCTGCGGGTGAAATCGAGCGCCGTGCGTATGCCGTACTTGCCGAGATAGGCGGCGGTGTTGGGGCCGATGCCCCACACCCTTTCCGTCGGCGTCTTCGCGAGGAATGCGTGCGCCTCCGAAAGCGGTATCGCGGTGAAGCCGTCCGGCTTCTTCCACTTCGAACCGAGTTTCGCGAGCGTCTTCGTCGCGGAGAGGCCGATGGAAAAGGTGATGTCGAGTTCGCGATGCAATGTTTCCTTGATGCGCTGCGCGATGTCTTCGTAGGAACCGTGGTGCAGGCGGCGCATCCCGGTGATGTCGGCGAAGCATTCGTCGATGCCGTACTCCTCCACGTCGGGCGTCGCGCGCCGGACTATCTCGTACATGCGGCGCGAGTAGAGGCTGTACGTCTCATAGTCCGAAGGCAGGATGACGGCGTCCGGACACAAGGTGAGGACGTCCTTCAAGGGCACGCCGCGCATGACGCCCTTGGCTTTCGCCTCGTACGTGGCTGCGGAAACGATGCCGCGCTCCTTCCCCGTCACCACCGGCTTGCCGCGAAGCTTCGGATTCTTCGCCACTTCGCACGCGGCGAAGAATGCGTCGCCGTCGATGTGCAAGATAGCGCGCGGATAATCACGAGCGTGTCCCCACATGTTTGAAGTGAGCGAGGCATGCGCCGAGGAGAGTGTTGCGTAGCTGTTCGCGCATGGTGTTTTGGCATACGTTTACGCGGCATTCCGGTGCCGCCATGCCAAAACGCGAACGCGCAGCATAAGAAATCGGCGGCTGGGCCGATTTCTGCACTCCCGCAGGCGCATGCCGAGCGAGCGCCGCGCAGGGGCGCCGACGCGTACCGTTTCCCGGCATAGGCCGAGCGAGCGCCATATCAGTATTTGCGGATTACCGCGGTAACTACCGCCTCCACCCGCAGATTCCGCGGATAGATATTCTTGTACTTCGCGTTCGCGGGTTCGAGATAGAACCGGTTCCCCTCCTTGCGCAGATATTTCATCGTGTACTCGCCGTCCACGTTCGCGATGACGATAGTCCCCGGCTTCGCCGTCTCGTGCCGCTCCACCACCACCAAGTCGCCCGCGTGGATGCCGGCATCGATCATGGAGTCTCCCTTCACCTTGAGGAGGTAGCTCGATTCCTTGTTCGGCGTGAGGTACTCGTCAAGGTCCATGACGTCCAGCAATTCCTCTTCCGCGGGCGAAGGGAATCCGGCTTCGACGACGCCGAGGAGCCGTACGCCTGAAAGGTACGCGCCCGGCGTGAGCTTGCCGCGCGCGTCTTTCTCCACCACGCCGTCCTCGACGAGCTTCTCGATGAACTTCCACACCGCGTTCTTCGAGCGCAGTCCCGTGAACTCCATCATCTCCACGTATCCCGGCATGCGCCGGTGCCGGCTGTAAAAGCTCACCAATCCCGCCTTGTATCCTTCGTAGCTCATAGGACCAGTATAGGTGAACTAGGGTTCACCTGTCGAGCGGGGGCTGTGCAGAACTCATTTCAAAACCGGCTCGGGATGCGCGGTTCAGAAGCCCAGAACATGTCTGAAAACCTGCTCCGACAGCATGCGGTTTGAAAGACCGCTCCGGGCCGGAGGTTTTGAAATGAGTTCTATGGCCGCTTCCCTTGCTCCCCTCCCCCAAGGCGAGTACAGTTCCGCCAGGTCGTGCGTTCTTTACGGCCCCATAGTGCGTGACACAAGAAACACAAACCGGCCAAGGAGGCCTCGTAGTCATGCCAATGACCAGTGGACATGCGTCTTTGTCCGGCACTGCCGACGGACGCATGAGCCGTGAAGCCCATATCGCCAAGCTGGCGAGTATCCTCGAGAAGCAAGGGAACGTGACCTTGTCGGTACTCGGGAGATTCCTGAACGGCATGCCCCCGGACGATATCGCCCTTGACGTGTCGAAGACGCGCCAGGACGTCCTCGGGATGTTGCGCCGTTCGCTTGAGAACTGCGAAATCCGGATGCCGCCGAACGAACATGACAAGCGGAAGCTTCTCGAAGCGTTCCGCAGCCTGCCGGAAGACCGGCAAGCGAAAGCGGGCGACCCGGCCGAAAGCGTCGGGGAGCGCAAGCTTCGCGAACTTGCAACGCGTATCGGGAACATCACGGACGCGCGCATGCTTCGCATACTCCGCCAGTGGACGGAAGGAACGGACGACGCGTTCACGCGCGCCGACCAGCAGCTCCTCCTCCAGGCGTTCGACCATCTCGGGTTCCCGCTTCCGGTCTCGAAAGATGACCGGGTGCGCACTGCGGCGGTATTCCGGACGATGCCGCAGGACGAACCGCCGATGATCGTCGCAAAGCCCGCTACGCACGATGACGACGCGAAGAGCGAAGTCGTACCGCTTGCGGGTCCGGCATCGAACCCGACCGAACCCGACGAAGAAGCGGCCGACGAGGCCACGGACGAGACGACAGCGGAATCCGGCGAAGAGACCGGCGAAGCTGAAGTTCCGGGCAAGCCGGACGACGCCGCTATCGGGTCGCCCCCTTCCCCGTTCGTCCGCGAGACCGCGAGACGTATCGGAACGCTTCCGGAGCTCCTACGCAAGCTTGCCGTGGCCGTTTCGCACGGCGGGTCGGATAGGCAGACGGCGGAGCGCCTCGGTTGGATGAGTTACAAGAATGTCGGCGTCCGGAAAGTGGAGCTGTTCGGGAAGCTCGGCTTGAAGCATCTGGCTCCGAACGAGCGTCTTCCCATCCTTCGCGGAGCGCTCCTCGTTGCCGAGCATCCGGATACGATGGCGCCAGAAGACGCGTCGGCTCCGACTCCGAAAACGGACGGGGCCGGCTCGTCCGCGGATGCTTTCATTCCCGACGAAGCGCTCGTACGCATGGCGGCCGCGCGGATTCCCGCATTGCCGCCTGCGCAGCAGAAAGTCCTGCCGCTCATCGTCCAAGGTCTCTCGGGCGACGCGCTTCGCGATGCGCTCGGATATTCGAGCACGATGGCGGCGGATGCGAAAGCGACCCGCGCGCTTAACAGGCTCGGGCTGCAGAGGGAGAAGTATCGGCCGAACGTCGCCGCCGCGACCATCGGCGCGGCGCTCATGCTTTGCGCGGAAAGGATCGTTCCCGCCGAGGCTCCGGATGAGGATGACGGCGAGGATGAGGCGCTGGCGCAAAAGCCGAACGGACACGACGCGCGTGCCGTTCCGGAATCATTCGCGCCCTCACGGCGCGAACCCGAGGAACCGTGCATGGCGCCGCTTCAGGGCCGTGACATTCCGAGGAACCCCGCCGTAGCGTTCACGCTTCCTCCCGACATCAAGGATGAAGCGCCGCGCATGGTCTTTAGCGCGGGAAATCCGCCGGCGTTCGACGAAGAGGAATGGCGGGAGCTCGTGCGGCTCGGGTATCGCCCGTCCCCCACCGGGCTCGCCTTCGTTCTGGCGGACGGGCGCATCATCACGCAGCTGTTCTTCACGAGAAGGAAGTAGGCGCTACGCGTAGGCCTCCTTCCGAACTTGACCGCTCCCCTGGGAGCGGTCGTTTTTTATGCTGGACGCGGCGCCCGCGGACGAGTAGAGTTTACGCGGACCGGAAGTTTGTCAGGAAGGTCCGGAGAAACCAGAAAAGGACGGTTCAATGCTGAACGTCACCACAGGTCGTCCCGAGGGAAGGACGAAGCATATCGCAGCGTCGCGCGAAGCGCGCGTGCAAGAGCTTGAACTGCGCGCTCGGGCGATTCCGCCGAGTTCGTTCGAATTCGAGTACCTGCTCATCCATGCCGCTTCCGGGCTTAGCCCGATCGAAATCGGGACGCGGCTCGGCGTGAGCATGGTAACGGTGCGAGATGCGCTTACGAGCGCGTGTCAGAAGCTTGGCTTGAAATACAATTTCTCGCTCTCGCCGGAAAACCGCGCGCTCGTACTTGAAGTCCTGGGCCGGATTCCGGAAGCGGACGCTATCGCGAAAGACCTTGTCGCGCGGTTCGCACCGCAGGAGCGGCGCATCCGCGAAGCTTACGTGCCGACGAAGCCAGGACCGGAGCAGGTTCCGGTGCCCGTGAACGCCGCGCTCAAGCACGCGCTTGCGGAGCGGGTGACCTTTCCGCCGGCGCAGGAGCCCGAGCCGGACGGCGACGACAGGTCCGTGAGAGTCATCAGCAGCCGGCTCTCGCTCCTAAGCCCGCATCCGCGGAGACTGGCGGCGTTCGTCGCGCTCGGCGTGCATGACAACGTGCGCCTTGCCAAGCTTACCGGATACAAATCCGCGAACGCGGTAAGCGCGACGAAGAACGCCATCTGGAAGAAACTCGGCGTACACGACCTTCCGATGGCGGAGCGGATAGAAGCCATGCATCTCGCATTCGCGACGTACTTCAAAGCGGAACTCATGGAGGCGCACGATGCATTGACGGCATAATGCGCCGCACCCCGTCACGGTAACGCTCGGCCGCTCCACCTCGGAGCGGCCGATTTTTATTCCTCGACAAATGCGGATTTCAGCGTAGAGTCCGAAACGGAGCCGTCGAAAGGTTCAGTACATGCGGGAGACACCTATGGGTACGTTCATAACGCTTGCGACGGACGCGCCGAGCGTCTTCCTACGGGAGCTTGACCGTCTTCGGGAAGCGGATCGCTTCCTCACGCTGCTCGCGAAGAACCGGGAACATCTCCGGATGCTGCCCCGGTACGGCGCGACGCCCTACCCGTTCGTGCGCGACCTCGGCGGCGCGCGCGAATACCTCGCCCGGATGCACGAGAGCCGGGACTGCTACGAGTTCGGCATCTGGAAGCGGGACGCGCTTGCCGGCATGGCGGGACTCGATACCACCGGCGGACAGGCGCAGGTGTACTACTGGGTCGGCGCGGAGTTTCGCGGAGAAGGCCTCGCCACCCGCGCCGTACGGACGCTCGTCCGGTTCGCCCACATCCGGCTCGGCCTTGAGGCGCTTGAGGGAACCGTGCGGGTCGGGAACGTCGCGAGCGAGAAAGTGCTTGAACGCAACCGCTTCAAGTTCCTCCACTCCGACGGATACGCATCGTTCTATTTCTGTGAGAGCTGCAGTTGGGCCGCCGAGTGATCGGCGGCCCAATCCACATCCGGACTTGCGCGGGCGCGGAAAACGTAGTATCGTTCCCCCATCATGCAGCGAAACGCACGGAATTTCTATTTTGCGTGGTTTACCCCTCTTCGAGGGTCGATTCCTGCTGCGTAAACTCCGCCAAGATTAAGCATCAGGAACCGGCCCTCGAAAGGGGCCGGTTTCGTTTCAACCGTCGCGCGTGCGACGGAGGAGGGGCGGAATAGTTCTGTCACAATCGCAACAAGGAGAGAGCCATGTTCATGGAAAGCGCTTACCCGAAGCCGCAAACGGTGCAGCTCGAGGGTGTCGCGTACGAAGAGCACGTGAATCGCTGTCAGGAGTACAAGAAGATCGTGAGCGGCCAGGAACGCGAGAGATTCGCGCTGGTCATCGATCTTCCGCCTTCGCATTCCGAACCGCACCTGCTTCGTCGGCATCTGATGGATTGCGCGAAGCAAGCCGCCCCGCGCGTTCTTGCGGTCATGTCGCTTGATTTGTCCGCATATGGTCCGATGACGGCACGAAGGATGCTCATTGACGTCACGAAGTGCGGTCTCGCGGTAACGACGCGCGTGCCGGACAGCGAGACGGATGACCTTACGACCTTCGTCATCCATCCCGCCGACGAACGCGGCCATGAGGCGTGCGTACGCGCGTCGAACGGCTTTCGGCCGGTCGGCATCGCGTACGCTCCCGAAACGCGCGTCGAGTCGCTCTGCGTCCTCGATACGCTGTCCTCGCCGAACGCGCTCGGAAGAGGCGCGGATGCCTTCCCGCAGTCTGCGGGCAATCCGTACGGCTTCATCGTCGTCGACGCGGGCAGCGACCCGTACCTCATGCGCGGAAAGGTCATCAGTGCGCTTAACGACCTTTCCAGCAACGGATTCGGCAAGACGAAGGTGCTCATGAATGCGCGGGGCGCGCATTCGAAGGCGCGTGCCGAAATCCTTGACGTCGCCGCCGCGCTTCGTTTCGAGTTTTCGCCGCGCATCATCGGACTCATGCTCGGCATCGATGATGCCGAGGCGAGCATCGAAGATGCCGGACGCGCGCTCGAAGAGGCATGTGCCGCTCTTACGTAACCGTCGCGGAAGATTCCGCGACGAAAAACCCGCTTCGCCGGCCTATCGGACGAAGCGGGTTTTCTGTTTGCCTTATCGGACGGCTTGGATAGCGGCAGCGCCCTGGGAGGCGCCCGGGACCACCACCGAAGAACCGAGAGAGTCGTTCACGAAAAGCGCGGTGGAGGCGGCAAGGAGGATGATGAGTCCCGCCATGATGGTGCCGAGATGACGGACGCGCAAGCGGACGACGAAGGTGACGGCGAGCAGGATGCCGATAAGGGCGAGGAGCGCGGTCACGAGGTACGTGACGGTGTGCGCCGGAGACGCGAGCGCCACATCCATGAATCCGGACCATGCGCTCGCGGGCGGAGCCGCCGGTGCGGGCGGCACGGGCACCTCGGTGCCGAGCACCGCGGGAGCGGAGGTGGAAGCGGGAGGTGCCGCGACGGCGATGGCGCTTCCTGCCGGCGCAACCGGCGTCCGAGGCGCCGGCGCGGCTTTCTGCTGCTTCGCGAGCGCCGGAGGCGTCACAGGCGCCGGCGATGCGGGCGTCGCGAAGAATTGCACGACGAAGGTGGCGGCTTTCCCTTGGTACGTCCCGTCCGCGACGCCGATGCCCACCTCCGTGTACTGCGGCTTGAGAAGGTTCGCGCGGTGCATCGGCGAATTCATCCATGCCGTCTCCACGTCCTTCGAGTCCGAAAAATTCACCGCAAGGTTCTCGCCCGCGTACGAATAGTCATAGCCAGCGCCCGAAAGCCACTGCCAGGGCGTCGTGCCGTCCGGCGAGACGTGGGAGAAGTACCCTTTCGCGGCCATGTCTTTCGCCTTCGCCGCGGCCGCCTTGTCCAGGGCGGCGTTCTCGGTCACCGGCGGGACGTCGTTCGTCGCGCGGTCCTGGTTCGCAAGCGCGACGAGCGCGCCCGGAAGGACGGACGCGAAGAAGCTCGTCTTCGAGAAGATGAAGCGGCCGCCGAGGTAGGCCCCTTCGAGAAGGACGAGGAGCACGAGTATCGCGGCGACGGAGGAGGCGTTCCAGATGAGCGGCGTGTAGCCGTTTCCCGCATGCGGGAAAAGATAGTCATGGAGCTTCCTATGGAGCGGTTTCCGGCGGCGCGTACGCATCACACAATAACTTTAGGACACAAGCAAGAAAACCGCAAGCGGGCGCTTTGGCGTCCGGTTGCGGGCTGCTTCCGTTCCCTGGAACTCATCTCAAAACCGGCTCGGAGTGCACGGTTCGGAAGCGAACTCTCTTTAGGCTTCCGAACCGTGCACTCCGAGCCGAGATTTTCAACGAGCGAAGCGACTATGAAAATCCAAGTGCACTTGGTAATCCAAGGTGCCGCCGGAGGTTTTGAGATGAGTTCCAGCTAGCTCCCCTTCTGCGCATTGAATTCGGCGAGGAGCGTGTCGAGCGCGGCGTACGCGGACGCAAGTTCGAGCTTCAGGTTCGCGATTATCTGGAGCCTCAGCTCATTGTCGTTCGCGGCGACCACGGGTATCTGTTCCGCGCTTCCGCGATTCAGAAGCGCAAGCGTCGCCGGGCCGACATGGCCGTTCGCGCCGCTAACCTCATTCGCCTTCTGATAGTTCAATACCGCGATGTGCGTCTGCGCGCCGAAGTATCCGGTCGGGGCCGGAATCTGAAGGAAACCGCCCGCGATGAGGACTTTCTGCAATTCCGTAACGTCCGTTCCCGTCGAGCCGAGCCCGAGGTAGTGCGTAAAGCGGTATACGGACGCGCCGAGCACGCTGCCGATGGCGGGCGTCGCTCCGGGAAGCGGGTTCGGCGCCACGCCGAACGCGAGGGACCCGGCATGCGAACTCTCCGCCTTCGCGACGGGAGCCGCATTTATGGAAAGCGTCCCCGGGACGAAGGTGAGCGCGTAATCGGCGCTTGCCGCGAGCGTTCCCTGCGTAATCGCGTACCGGCCCGCGGTATCGCCCGGGTCGCGCGCGAGGGCTCCGGTAAGCGCATCGGAACCGTACAGCTGTCCGGACGTGACGGTATAGCTAAGCGCTGGGTCCGCGTCGCCGACGTTCTTAGACGCGTCTGCGGCGGTAACGGTAAGCGCGGCCGCCGTAATCGCGGCCATGGTGGTCGTGCTCGTATCCTGGAGCGCGTAATCCGCCGCGGACGCGCCGCCGATGGAGATGCCGGAGACGGTGACCGTCTTGTCCGTTCCCGCATGCGCGTCGGAGAATGTCGCGGCGGTATCGGACGGCGTGACGGTGTCGCCGCTAAGCGCGTCCGTCGTAAGCGTGACGGTGGCGTCCGCCGAACCGTCATAGGTCTTGTCTTGCGCGCTCGCGGTGACATTGAGCGGCCGCGGCGAAACGGCGAGTGCGCGTGTGACATCCGGCGCCGTGAGATAGGTGGCGTCTCCAGCCTGCGAAGCGGTAACGGTGCACGTGCCGGCACCGGTCACATGCAGCGTCGAGGAAGAGAGCGTGCATGCGCCGGACGCCGCGAAGCTGACCGGCAGTCCCGAACTCGCGGTCGCGGATACGGTGCTGTCCGCATCGCCGTATGTCGCGGCGGGCAGCGCGGCGAATGTTATCGTCTGCGACGCTTTCTCGACCGTGATGGTAACCGTCGCCGGGCCCGCGACCACGACCGGGGACGAAGATGAAGGGTCATCGCAGAGCGTATAGGTGAACGAGTCGCTTCCGACGTAATCCGTGTCCGGCGTGTACTTGAAGGAGCCGTCGCTGTACAGCGTGAACTGTGAGGAAGTCATGCCGTGGTTCTGTTCGTGTGAAGGTCCGGTCGCGGGACACACGCCCTCCTGCGGGTACGTCGTCAAATCCAGCGTATCGTTCGCTTCCGTGCTCGGCGCGGTCGCTCCGGGGTACGACCCCGTGTACAGCGGGGTATTCACCGTCGCGGTGTAGCTGTCGTCCACCGCCGAGGAAGAGCCGGCGGAAGCGGCGAGCGGAAACACGGCGCAGGAGATGCCGACCGCGATCGGCAGGAACGCACGCGCAAGCGGACGGTGAAAAGGCGAGGTCATGATGAACTGCATAAAGCATACAGCAATCCCGCGCGTTGCATGTCGTTCATGCACAGATGCGCAGCCATCAAACAGCGAGCGGGCGCCTCTCGGCGCCCGCTCGCTGTTTTCTCCCCCTCCCTCCTTCTCCCTCTGACTATTGCTGCTGGAGCGCGTGGAGTTCGGCGATGAGCTGATTCAGCGCCGCGAGCGCGGAGGCGAGCTGCGACTGGATGTTCGCGATAGCTTGCGACTTCGCCTCCTGGCTTAGCGTGGGCGTCGTTCCCTTATTGAGAAGCGCGCGCGTGAGCGGTCCCACGTATCCCGAAGCCGGCGTGATGCCGTTCGCTTTCTGGTACGCGATGACTGCCGCCTTCGTCTGGCTTCCGAAGTAGCCGGTTGCACCTGCGGCTATCGGATAGCCTGCCGCGATGAGGAACTGCTGGAGCGCGGTGACGTCCGCACCCTTCGAACCTGTCGTGAGGTTCGCGGTGAAGTTGTAGACCGCGGCGCCGAGCACCTCCCCGCCCGTGCCTCCAGTGCTTCCCGTCGCGCCCGTGGTGCCCGTGGTGCCGGCAGTAGCCCCTGTCGTGCCCCCTGTCGTGCCGGTCGAAGCGCCCGTCGTCCCGCCGACGCTTCCGCCCGAAGAACCGCCGCCGGTCGAACCGCTGTTACCGGAGGCGATGCTGAAGGTCGCGGACGAGATGGACGATGCCGTCGAAGCGCCGCCCGAGTCGCAGCGAATCGCTTTCAGGGTCGTGTTCGTCGTGAACGTGAGCGTATCGCCGTTCGCGTAGCCGCTGCCGCCCCCGCAGGTCGGGTCCGAACCGTCCGTCGTGTAGCGGATGCTTGCGCCTGCGCCCGAATCATCCATCGTTACGGCGACGCTGCCCGAGAAGACGCTGCCGTCCGGCGTGATGACCGGCGCATTGAGCGAAGCGGTGTACGTCGTGAAGGTCGAGAAGTGCGTCGTCCAAACGTTCAGGTCGGTGCCGTTCGTCGCATTATGCTTGCAGGATTCGCCCGGCGTTGTCGTCGCGAGATCTTTCCCGCTGACCGTCGGCGTGTCGGCCCCATCGCATACTTCCGTTATTTCCGTGAAGGTGCCTGCGGCGTTATACCAACCGACCCGCTTCCCCGCCTGACCCGCGAAGACGAGCTCGACCGGTTTATTGAAGATGAGATCGTATTGGCTCGAACCCACCGAGATGGCCGCCGTCGCATTCGCCGTGTAGCCGCTGATTGAGAAACTCGAGGTCGAAGAAGCCGTCGGCGCTTCGATGGTGCCGTCCCAGCTCGCGTCGCCGGAAACGGTCGTGCCGGACGGAATCGTTGCGGTCACGGAAACATCGCTCTCCGCAGTGCTCGTACCCGTAAGGGTCGTCTCGTTTGAGACCGTCGTGGACGCCTCGCCGTCCGACGATGTCGTCGGCCATTGCAAAGACGTCATCGCAGCGCTCGTGTACCACGGCGCAACGGTCACGCTCGCGGTGTCTGCCTGCGCTACGGTGGGACCGCTCGCGCTGCCCCAATAGTTTTGCGACGCGTCGATTTTGTGCGTAGCATCGAGATTGCGCACATTCACGCCCGTTAGGTTGTTCTGGTGGAATGACGTTTGCAACGCGTCGGCATAATTGTTGGTGTCCGAATCCCAGTCGTTGCTGAACGCATATGCGTCCGGCATCGGTTCTGCACTTGAGATGTTAGCGAAGTGGTTGCCGTCAATGGTGACGTTTTGCGGAACTGCATCCGCATTTTTCGTCGGCGTCACTTCAATCGCGTGCGCCCAACCGGCAGACGTGATGCCGTCGATCTTGTTGTCGGACACAGACACGCCAGAGACGACGCCCTGCACCATGACCGCGTACGCGCCGTGGGTTTGACTGTTCGCGATGGACGAGAAGATGTTGTTCTCGATGGTTATATTGCTCTTGACTGAACCGGCATTGTAGACATGCACGCCCTCGATCGTGCTGCCGCCGTAATTCGGATTCGTGATAGTGAATCCTTTGATGGTTGTGTCGCCCGCATACTCGACGATGGCTCCGGTGAGGACGGCTTCGCTGCCGCGCGTGCCCGTGTTCGGGTTTACGCTCGCATTCGGGCCGAGAAGCGAAACGGAATTGTTGATGGTGACATTTTCTGCGTAATTCCCCGCGACGACGTGCACAGAGCTGCCGGACGGTGCCGCGTTCACGCCGCCTTGAATAGTCGGGAATGCGTTCACGCCGTCGTAGTAATACGCACCGTTCAAGAGCTGTTCGGGATACGTTGTGCCGCTTGCTGCTCCCGCAGAAGAGTCAACGACAAGATTGCTTGTGCCAATCACGAGCGGCGTGCCGCCGTAGGTGTTACCGCTCCCCGTCACGGTCGACGCGCCAGGATTGTCCTCGAGCCGAAGCGCCACTTCGTCCGTGCCGCCCTTGTTGTCGGTGAGATTGGTAATCGTGTTGTTCGAGACAACGGTATTCGGCGTATTGCCCTCCAGTCCGATCGCGTGCGCCCAGTAGCCTGAGAGGTTCGAGATGGTATTGCCGGAAATCGTCGCGGTCGTCGCTCCGCCGAAGTTTATGAGCACTCCGTAGCCGCCGCGGCCGTACTTCGAGGCATACCCTGTCGCTGGCGGGGTGTTCGGAACCCACGGCGTTGTAGATGCAGAGACATTCGTTATCTGATTGCCCGAGATGACGAGCCCTGTGATGGTGCCCGACCCGGACGAGTCGCCCACGTAGATGCCTTTCGCGCTTGAGCTGTTTGTAACCGGATCATACGCAAGACTCGGCGAGCCGACGTTCGTAATGACGTTGTTCGAGAACGTGTCGCCGGTAATAGCAGCGCCGGAACCTCCGTTCAAGTCTATGGCTTGCGCGGAGCCCTTCGTGAGCGTCGTGCCGATATCATGGATGGTATTCCCGGAAACGGTCACGTTGCTGTCGCCGCTTACGAGAACACCGAAGGTGCCGCTCGGATTCTCTATGTCGAGGTTCGTGACGGTCACATTGTCGCTTCCGATGGTGACGGTGCCGTCGATTTGCGCCTTGTCGGTCGTGCTCGCGCTCGTGAGCGTGATGGGGCGCGTAATGGCGATGCTGTCGTACGGCGTCGTCGTGGCGACGAGCTCCACTTTGCCATTGTCGGCGACCGCGGCCATTGCCGCGGGGACCGTCTTGAACGGATGCGCCGCGTCGCCATAGTTCGCATCGTCGCCGGTCGTCGGGTCGACGTACACCGTCGCAGGCTGAACGTGCACGATGTCGCCCGAGCTCGGCTGGGCGTTCGTCCAGGTCTCGTTCGCTCCGCCGTCATAGGTCCACGTCCAGTCATAGGAGCTGAACATCGAGCCGAAATAGTTCTTCATCCACGCGCCTATCGTGCTGCAGCTGTCGGAATTCTGGCAGTCGATCGCGTGCGTCGAGCCCCACGCGCCCGCGTCCGCGGGAACGGTAGTGGTGGCCACCGGGCCGACGGTGCCGACGATGGTTCCGGTTACGACTTCCGGCAGCGAGGCGCCGCTCTGCGGGCTGATTCCCCTCGTGCCGCCGAATGTCGTGAAGGTTCCGGTGTCATCCGCCTGTGCGCAGTAGTATGTCGGGTTCGATGCGTCCTGCCATATCTGCACATTGCGTGTGATGGTGTCTGTGGCCCAGTCGCCACCGCTCGGTGCATTAGAGGAATCCGGGTCATTGGTTATCTGCTCCGAGAGATTGAAGAGGAGCGGCGAACCGACGCCGCTCGTGCACGGAGCGGCTACCGCATGCGCGAGAGGCGCGCTGCCGAACGTGAATACGAAAACCGCAAGCACCAAACCCAGATAGCGGGTCGATTTCATATAAGGTTGTATTAGCGCACCCCCTTGTAAACACCTGAACCATACGCCTGCTACACACGAACGCAAGCAGCGTCAAGCGGACCGCACCTGTGGATATGTGGATATCCCGCACGGGCGCGCAGTCGCTTCGTCCCCGAGACCGGGTTATGCACAGGGGATATACTGGTGGGATGCGGACGCTTGCACGATTCTCCCTTCTTGCATTATTCGCGCTTCCGCCGCTTAGCGCGCTCGCGGCCGCTTCCCTCATCGCCGGCTTCCCCACGTCTCCCATCTGGCTTTCGGAAGCATCCATAACCGAAGGCGATACGGTGCGCATCACTACCGTCGTATACGACGCGAGCGGCACCGCCATCGCGGGCGATGTCGACTTTCTCGTCGACGATGCGAGCGTCGGTACGGCGCACTTCTCGCTCGTTTCCGGACAGTCCGCGCTCCTGTCAGCGGAGTGGAAAGCGACTGCAGGCTCGCACACGTTCACCGCGGAAATCACGGGCGCGACGGACGGTTCGAACGCGCTCACGCTGGCCGCCCAGAAGACATCCTCGATGACCGCCGTCGTGGCGAAAGCGCCGCCGCCTGCGGCGGCGGTCGTGGCGCTCGATTCCGCGGCGGCGGCGGCGAATTCCGCAGCGACGGTTGCGATTCCGGTAGTGGCGCAAGCAGCGGCGAACGTCGCGCAGGCCGCCGAAGGCCTGCGCACGAGCGGCGCGACCTTCCTTGCGAACCAGCTTGCGGCGAATGCGCCCTCCGGCGCGGTGAAAGGTTCCGTGCTCGGAGCCGAGACCTACAAGGCTCCAGCGGCGGCGCAGGGCGCCGCCGCGGGCTCGTCCCAAAGCGGCTTCCTTTCCGGCTTCACGCGCGCAATCGAAGGGTTCCTCCTCATAATCTTCGGGAATGCCTGGCTCTTCTACCCCGTCTTCACCGTCCTTCTCCTCATCCTGTTGTATATCGTCTTCAGACGGCTCGGCCGTTCGCGCTATAGTTAGCGCATTATCGTTCACCAGATTTCGCGTATGCTCGACCACATCGGACTTCATGTAAACGACCTTGAGAAGAGCAAGGCTTTCTATCTTGCCGCGTTAAAGCCGCTCGGCTACGAACAGCTCCACGAGTTCGCCGAATGGAACGTCGTCGGCCTCGGTGCGGACGGGAAGGCCGACCTCTGGCTCACGGGCGACGGCGCAAAGCAAGCCCAGCACGTGTGCTTCCGCACGACGGAAAAGACGCGCGTCGACGCGTTCCATGAGGACGGGCTCAAAGCCGGCGGGAAGGATAACGGCGCGCCCGGGTACCGGAAGGATTACAGTCCCGGCTATTACGCCGCCTTCGTGCTCGACCCGTCCGGCCACAACATAGAGGTGGTCTGGCACGACCCGGGAGCGGAATAACCCTAGAGACGCGCGCTGCGTTCGCGGCCAGGGAAACGCTCTCGCGTTTTCCTGGCACGGGCGGTTTTTTCGTTTCCGTTGACACCCTGTCCGTTCCGGCGTTAACTGCGGACGGACGCTCACGGGCGCCGTTTCGGATAAACCAAAGCCGGGAGGCAAGAACATGGAATCTCCTACTGCCGTCGCGGGAAGCGCGGCGGACACTGACGCGAAAGCATGCCTCATCCGCGTGCTGACGCGGGGCGGACATCGGCTCGAGCTCGACTCGAACCAGCACAGCCTGTTCGTGGACGGCTTCCAAGTGCGCATTGAACCGTCGCCCTGCCGCATTCTTGAGTTCCTTGCGCTACGCAAGGGCACGGTAGCCACCAAGGAGATGATTCTCGACCACCTCTACGGCGGCATCGACGAGCCCGAATCGAAGATAATCGACGTGTTCGTCTGCAAGCTCCGCAAGGCGCTTGCCGCCGTTCTCGGCGGTGAAGAAGTCATCGAGACCGTGTGGGGCCGCGGTTACGTGCTCCGTACCGCCGTAGACGCGGCATGAATGGAGGAGACGATGAACCAAGTGAACATGGACCCCAGACCGCAAGGGCGCGTACAGTACGTCCTCGGTCCAGACGGCTCCCCGCTCACGCTCGCGGACCTGCCGAAGCCTGACACGAAACGCTGGGTCATCCGGCGCAAGGCGGAAGTGGTTGCCGCCGTGGACGGCGGACTGATCACCTCCGCGTACGCGTGCAGCCGCTGGCATCTCACGTTCGAAGAGCTTGAGAACTGGCGGGAGCTCGTCAAGAAGTACGGCATCGCGGGTCTCATGGCGACCAATGTCCGGCGAAACCGTTCCTGACAGATGTGCGACACCGCTTACAGGAAAGCCGGTCCAGGAGGAACCGGCTTTTTCATATGACGCCGCAGCCGTGCGATGAGAGAGGCGATGCCCGGCCAGAATGCAAAACGTTACCATATATTAATATATGGTAACGTTTTG
>JAGWYL010000032.1 GCA_018969385.1 Patescibacteria group bacterium | reverse complement strand
CTGAAATCACATGGAAAAGACTATGACGTTCGAAGAATATCAGACCCGCCTTAAGAGCATCCGTACGCCCGAAGATGCCGCCGCGCTCGCGAAGGAGTTCGCGGCTGTGGCGATGGCCGCCGTGCCCAAGCCTGAACCGAAGGAAGAACCCGCCCCGAAGGCGTACGCAAAGCGCCGCCTCGGCGCTCCCGCGATCGACCGCGACGATCTCGCTTTCGAGCCGTGGTACGACGTGGTAGCCAATGACAACGAAGCGATGGTCATCAGCCTGTACGCCAAAGGCCTCACGACCCGCGACATCTCGCGGTATATGAAGGCGCATCACGGCCTCGACATCTCGCAACCCGGCGTCTCGTCGATTACGGACAAGGTGTTCCCGCTCGTTAAGGAGTGGCAGGCGCGCCCGCTCTCCGCGATGTATCCGATCGTGTATCTCGATGGCATCCACTTCAAGGTGCGCGACGCGGGGAAGATCGCCTCGAAGGTCGCGTATATCGCGCTCGGCATCAACCCGTACGGCATCAAGGAAGTGCTCGGCATCTGGGTGACCGATTCCGAAGGCGCGAAGTACTGGATGCATATCCTGAATGACCTAAAAAACAGGGGCGTCGATGATATCCTCATCGCGTGCGTCGACGGCCTCAAGGGATTCCCCGAGGCCATCAAGGCGGTGTACCCGAACACGGACGTACAGGTGTGCATCGCGCATCAGATCCGGAACACGATGAAATTCCTGCCGTTCCACGACCGCGAGGCCTTCTGCAAGGATCTCAAGCTCGTGTACACGGCGGCGAACGCCGATGCGGGTCGCGAAGCGCTCGATCAGGTTAAGGAGAAGTGGCCGCAGTATCGGCCGTACCTCCGCAGCTGGGAAGAGAAGTGGTCCGACCTTGCTACCTTCTTCGAGTATCCGGCTCCGGTTCGCCGCATGATCTACACGACGAACATGATCGAGAACCTCAACCGGCAATTCCGGAAGGTGACGAAGACGACCAACGTCTTCCCGCACGACGACTCGCTCGTGAAGCTCCTATGGCTCGCGCAGTCGGACTTCTCGAAGGCTCGTTCCGTCGCACTCCGCAACTGGAGCGAGATCATGGCGCAGCTCTCCGTCCTCTTTGAGGACCGCGTGCGGTTCTAGCAGATCCCTATTAACCAACGGCCGGGCAGTGCGCCCCAGCAAAGCCGCGACATGCAGCGGCTTTGCTTCTTGGGACTCAGGCATACTATGTATGTATGTGGAGCCAGGACGAATGCCGCCAGTTTTTTTCTCGTGTCTTCGGGCTCGATTTGCTTGATGCCGAGTCAGACAGCATCTATGAATTCTTGAGTACGAACACCGCGACAGCGATGCCGCGCCACGGCAGCCCTAATGCCGGTCTGAGCCCGAACGTTCTTCAGACGTTCGTTCACGCCGCGACCGAGCGGACGGGTCTAACGCTTGAACACGGTCGATTCAAAAAGGTGCGCGAGGAGATTTTGCCTGCGGCACATTTCGCGATTCTCCTCCGTAAACTCGGTTACGGAAGCTTTCTGCTGGTACCGGACGATATGCCGAATCCGGATATTTCGCTGGTGAAAATTGACTCTTCTCTTGGGCCGAACACAACGCATCTCGATGCGTTGCCGCTCGAGATGATGTATGCGCATTCGCATGCGCTCGCGTCTGCTCGAGGCGAATCAGAAGCAGAGAAGATTGCGAATGCGATCATTGAAATAAAGTTTT